>CAJKGV010000088.1:0-7554 GCA_905199455.1 Collinsella aerofaciens
GCGATTGGCGAAAATGCGTTGGTGGAAATGGTGAAAATTATATTGACGCTAACATTCCTGTCGTTCTTGGAGGCCGAGTCGGCGGCCGACCTGGGGATCTTCGAGACCGCGGCGACGACGCACTCGACGCCGAGCCCGGCGAGCTCCCTTTGCGGGGCGAAGCCGAGGTAGCCGCTCTCGTAGGCCGCGAGCGACGGCCCGGGGAACCCATCCATCCACCCGGCGATCTCGCCCCAGGGGTTGCCGGGGAACCTCCTCGTCACGGCCTCGCCGGTGTCCGCGTCGAGGGCGCAGACGGTGGTCGACCTCAGGTGGACGTCCATCCCGAACGCGGTAGAATGCTTTGGCATGGGAGCCTCCCAACCTCGTTGCGGCGCGGCTGCGCCTATGGCACTTCAACATCATTGTCGCAGCCCCGACCCGCGGTCACGAGCGGGGGCTCCTATCTTTTTAGTGCCCTCGGATTGGGTCATAGTGTCTGTCTGTAAATATACGTTTACAGCTAATTTCATACCACTTGTCGGAATGCGGACGCTGTCCTTGCATGTCGGGCGTACATTGAACGTGGTTTTTCGCGTGAAACCACGAATCGGTTGTCAGTCCTGAACAAGGAGGCCCAGCATGACGCTTGCCAAACCCATCAATAAATACATCGACTATATCGATGCCCCCGAGGACACGTTTGAGCAGTATGTCGAGAAGGCGTTAAAGTACAACTTTCGCTGCGTATTTGCGAACCTTCAGGAGTACGAGACGGGCCGCGCCATGCTCGAGGGCTCTGACATCATCCTTGCCGGCGCCATCGACTTTCCCCAGGGCACTATGACGCTTGAGGAGAAGCTTGCGAGGTTTGAGGAATACGCTGCGTGTGGCTTTACCGAGATTGACTACGTTTTGAATCAGGGGTCGATCGAGAACCGCGATTTTGATGCCATCGAGCGCGAGATGACTACCATTGCTGATTTTTGTCGCGCGCATGGCATCACTGACAAGGTAATCGTCGAGATGTGCAAGCTGGACGGCGACGACGCCGCCAAGCGCCGTGTATGCGAGATCGCGCTGGAGGCCAAGCCGGGATTCCTTAAGACATCGACCGGCAGAAGCTTTGGCGGTGCTAAGCTCGAGGACGTGCGGCTGATGCACGAGGTGCTCGGCGATGCCGTGGCAATCAAGGCGGCGGGCGGTATCCATAATTACGAAGAGGCTTGCGCATTCATCGAGGCCGGCGCCAGCGCGTTAGGTGCATCGGCGGGCATCGCGATCGTCGAGGGCGCACCGACGGATGAGCGTCGCTAGCAGACGTATTTGACCTGAGCGATAAAGCTTCACGACCACACGCCGTTCATGTTCGGGACAATATGACATTTTTCCCGTTGCAAACGGAGTCGCGGTGGCTGTTCTGTATGATGACTCAGACAAGGTTATTCAATGACAGGGAGGCATATATGGCAATCAAAGCCATCGCAATGGATATCGACGGTACGCTCACCAACGACCAAAAGGTCATCAGCCCGCGTACGCGCGAGAAGCTGCTCGCGGCGCAGGAGTCGGGCATTAAGCTCATCTTGGCTTCGGGCCGTCCCGCATGGGGGCTGCACGCCTTGGCGCAGGAGCTCGACCTTCAAAACCATGACGGTCTGCTAGTTGCCTTTAATGGTGCGCATGTGGTCGACGCTCAGACCGATGAGGTCCTTTTTGACCAGGCCATGCCGGCTGACGAGCTGCACCGTCTGATTGATCATCTGCGCAATTTCGACGTGATCCCTATGATTTCGCTCGGTCGCGATCTGCATGTCGAGGATTCGTATCGCTGCATGATTACGCTGCCGGATGGCTCGCAGAAAAACATCGTCAAATACGAGCGCGATGCGTGCGACCTTAAGATCCGCGAGGTCGAGAGCTTGCATGAGGTCGCGGACGCTTATCCCGTGGACAAGCTGCTGACGGCGGGCGATCCGGCCTACCTGCAGGCGCATTACGAGGAGATGTATGCGCCCTTTACCCAGACGCTTTCGGGCATGTTTACGGCCGACTGGTACTTTGAGTACACGGCGCCTGGTATCGACAAGGCCCGCGCGCTCGAGGGCGCCCTGCCCAAGCTCGGTATCGATGCCAGCGAGGTCGTATCGTTTGGTGACGGCCAGAACGACAAGTCCATGATTGAGTGGGCCGGCACCGGTGTTGCCATGGGCAACGCAGTCGATGAGGTTAAGGCGGTAGCCCAGATGGTGACCGCCAATAACAACGAAGACGGTATTGCGGTGGCGTTGGATAAGCTGCTGGGTTAGAATCGCCGATAATGCATGGTTCGGGCGCCTGCTTACAGGCGCCCTTTTGTTAGGGAGGGTGCCGTGTCCGCATTTCCGTTCGACGCCGTTATCTTTGACATGGACGGCGTCATTGTCGATACCGAGTATTACTACCTGGGCGAGACTGCCGCGTTTGCCAAGGAGCTTGGGCTTAACCTGACTCAAGAGGAGTTGAATGGGCAAGTCGGTACCTCGCATCAGTTCTTCCTGCATATGCTGGTCGATTGGTTTGAGCGCGCCGGTAAGGGGCATTTTACTGGCGAGGAAGCGTTGGCCCGTTGGGATGAGTGGGCGCATGAGCGTCCGCGCGACTATCAGACTTTGATTAACCCAGGCGCCGTGGATACGATTCGAGAGCTGCCGCGCCGGGGCGTTCGCGTGGCGCTTGCCAGCTCGTCTCCCATGGATAGCATCGAGGAAGTGCTCAATGCGTGCGGGCTGTCGGATGCCTTTGAGTATGTGGTGAGCGGCGAGCAGTTTAAGGAGAGCAAGCCCGAGCCCGACATCTACCTGCATGCGCTGGACCTGCTGGGGCTGCCCGCGAATCGCTGCTGCTGCGTTGAGGATTCGGTGCCCGGCATCACTGCCGGCAAGCGAGCCGGCCTGACGGTCATTGCCAAGCGCGAGGAGCGCTTCGGCTTTAGCCAGGATGCCGCGGACAAGATTATCGACCAGTTGCCGGAGCTGCTCACGCTTTCTTAGGAGCGCGGTAGTTGCGCGTTTTTCGGGTCAGATGAGTAAATACCCGACATTTTGGTGCGATAGCAAGCATACTTTATGCTAATGCGGGCTCAAGGGCTTGTTGAATGTCCTTGAGCCCGCTTTAGACTTAATTGCGCTGGGAGAGGGTATATGCCACCGACTGAAGGGCTAACTGACGGTAAAGCTGCGATACCGCTGTACCAACAGGTTATCGATATCATCAAAAACGAAATCAACTCCGGTGCCTACAAGGCGGGCGAGCGGATTCCCAACGAATTTGAATTAGCTGAAAGCTATAAAGTTGGCCGTGTTACCGTGCGGCGCGCTATTGAGGAGCTTGTCCAGCAGGGCTATCTAACGAAGCGACAGGGGAAAGGCACGTTTGTCAATGCCCCCAAGCTTAAGCGCAAGATTCGCCAGAAGGATGACGTCCAGAGTTTTTCGGACGCATGCCGCGTTAACGGAATGGAACCGGGGGCGCGCGTCATTTCGAGAAAGATACTGCCGGCGGATTCCACCGAAGCGCAGTTCTTTGGTGTTCCCGTTGGAACTGATTTGATTTGCGTTGAGCGTGTGCGTACTGCCGATGGGGTCCCCGTCATGCTTGAGAACAACATATACGTTTACGAGGACAACGCTTATCTATCAACGGCACCTCTATCTAACCAATCCATTTTTGAGTTCGTGCGCAACCGGACCGCCCGTACGCCCGCGTTTACCGACCCGTGCACGCTCGAGATCGCGTGCGCCTCGCCCGAGGTCGCTCGGCTGTTGGCGGTTTCCGTTGGCGAACCCTTGTTTTACATGGATGCCTTCTTTTTCGATGAGCAGCGGCGGCCGTTTATCATCGGTCGTCAGCGGATCGTTGGGTCTCGCTACGTTTTTGACATCTAGGACATTGCGAATGGAGACGCCCGGTGGATCATCTCACCGGGCGTCACCATACCGTTCACGGCGCGAACGCAACCGTTCAACCGTGTCGCGGCAATCAGTTTGAAATTATCTTGATGACGAGAAAAGCTGCTGGTAATCTATGGGACGTCATAGAACGTTTGCATTGTGCAAACGTTGAAGCGAGATGCGATGCAGTCTCGAGTTCTTTGGAGGTATCTATGTCAGATACGAAGGCGAAGAAGACAAACAGACGTTTTAAGTTCAAATTACCGCATGTCTATACGATCATGTTCTTGCTGATCGTTGTCTTTGCGGTCCTGACTTGGATCGTTCCCTCTGGTCAGTATCAGCGCAAGACGATTTCGACAGCGGCGGGCGAGCGTGAAGTCGCCGTTGCTGGAACCTATGAACAGGTCGATAAGAACTACACCGATTCCGAGACCGGCGAGACCATCAATCTGGGCCAGGATATCTTCGCGGTCCTGCAAGCGCCCACCAAGGGTATCCAAGAAGCTGCCGACGTCGTTGCGTTCGTCTTATTGATTGGCGGATCGTTCGCAATCATCACCAAGACCAATGCTTTGAATGCCGGCATGAGCCGTGTGGTTAAAAAGCTCAAGAACAAGGACATCCTCATCATTCCCATCACGATGACGTTGCTGTCCATTTGCGGCACTACGTTTGGTATGTCTGAGGAAGCCCTGCCGTTCTATGCCATCTTCATTCCCATCATGATGGGTATCGGCTATGACTCGATGACGGCATTCATCATCTGCTTCCTTGGTCCCAACCTGGGATATTGTGCTTCGACCATCGACCCGTTTAATGTTTTGATCGCCCAAGGCATCATTGGCATCGAGGGCAATCCGCAACTGTGGCTGCGCGCCGTTTCTTGGGTCATCTTCACTGCCGTCGGTATCGCATGGGCCATGCGCTATGCCATGCGCGTCAAGAAAAACCCCGAGTCGTCCATTACGTACGAGGACGATAAGCTCAAGCGTATTGAGTTTTCCGTGACCGATGCCTCCATCGAGGAAGAGTTCACTATCCGTCAGAAGCTCGTGCTTATCGATTTTGCTTGCGGTATGGGCATTATCGTCTGGGGTCTTGTTACCCAGGGTTGGTACATGAATGAGATTTCCGCCGTGTTCCTTGGCATGGGCCTGCTTGCCGGTATCCTGGGCGGTCTTGACCAGCAGACGATCGCAGAGGAGTTCGTTAAGGGTCTTGCCGACTTTGCGTACGCTGCCATCGTTATCGGTATCGCTCGCGGTATTCTGGTCATCGCCGAGGGCGGCATGATCATCGACACCATCCTCCAGGCGCTCGCTACTGCGCTCGCCGGTGCACCCGCCGCCGTCTACACCACGTTTATGTATATCGTCCTTGGCCTGCTCTCTTTGCTGGTTCCCTCGAGTTCTGGACTTGCGGCGCTCACCATGCCCGTCATGGGTCCGCTGACCGAGCTTATGGGCCTCAATCCCGAGGCTGCCGTTACCGCGCTCCAGTTTGCTAATCAGACCATCAACACTATCAGTCCCGTGGCGGGCATGACGGTCGCCGGCCTTGCCGTGGCTAAGATTTCGTTTGGCCAATGGTGGAAGACCATTTGGAAGTTCTTCATTTTCATGGTCGTCTTTGGCCTGATCGTAACGGCAATCTCTGGCATGCTTCCGGTGTAGGTGGTTGTGATGTCTGATCGTTTGACGGTCCTGACGTCTAAGAGCGTCTTTACCGGTACGGGTGACCTGCCGTTTGAAGGTTTCGTAGCGGTCCGTGGCAATCGAATTGAGGCTGTTGGCACCAAGTGTGAGGTAGCTTCGTATTTGACCCAAGCGGACGAGGTAGTTGACCTGGGCGACCGCACCGTCATGCCTGGCCTGATCGATGTGCATACCTTCTATACAGGCTGGGCGCTGCGGACGTTGGGGTCTGATCTGTCCGGCATCGCTGATGCCAAAGAGGCCGTGTCGCTCTTGCGTGCATGGAAAGAAGATCATCCGGATTGCGCGGCGGCTTTTGGCCACAGCCTACCCGAAACGTTGGCATCGGATGCCGAGAACGCAAATACGGCAGCTGTGTTTGACGATTGTTTTGGCGATATTCCTGTCGTCTGCTTTACACCGGGTGCGGAGACCTGCGTTCTCAATGCTGCCGCCAGTGCACGATACGGCTTTACACCCCAGGCGTGCTATGCCGAGAAGATCTGGCGCATGATGAGCGATTTCCTCGCGCTGCCCGAGGTACGTGCGGGGTATTCGGACTACATGAGCATGCTTAACGAGCGCGGCGTTACCGCCATCAAGGAGATGGCGTTTGATGACTACTACGGTTTTGCCGACGAAATGGCTCGCCGTGAGGAATCTGGTGAGCTGACGGTTCGCGTCTCTATGATGTCGCAGCCGGTGGGTGCCGGTGCAAATCTGGCATATGCCCGCGAGGCACGAGCGCGCTTCCGGGGACCGTTCGTTCGTTTTTCTGGCTTCAACCGTATGACCGATCGCGGCGTATGGGCGGGGCTTGCCGAGATGATTGACCCCTATGAGGACTCGGCCGATGCGGGCGCTGCCGGCAAGACGGTCGTCGAGGAGCCAGAGTGGGATCTGATTGAGAACGAGCTGCGTGCAATTGATGCTGACGGCTTCCGATATTCCTTGCATTGCCAGGGCGATGGCGCCGTTCGTCGCACCGTGGCGCTCTATGCCTCGCTGCCTCGAGACGAGCATGGACGGATGCTTCGCCGTCATGCGATTACCGATCTCGAGAACTCTGACCCGACCGATCTTGTCGAGTTTGGCAAGTTAGGTGGAATTTGCGAGGTCTATCCGCAGATTCTGACGCTGGACCGGCGCGAGGATTGCCTGTCGATGATGCGTCGACAAATTGGCGAGACGCGACTTTTGCACAGCTGGAATCGCCGCGGCATGGAAGATTCCGGATGCACAGTGTGCTGTGGCACGGATTTGCCGCTGTTGATTCCGAGCTTGGGCGAGTCAATCTACAGTGCGTGCGGCGGATACTTCGACGACGGACTGCCCGTGAATGAGGTCAACACGCTGACGCTTGTCGAGCTCTTGTGCGCTTGGACTGCCGGGGGCGCGTACGACCTGATGCGCGAAGACGAGCTGGGTACGCTTGAGGTTGGCAAGCTTGCCGATATCTGCGTGCTCGATCGGGATGTGTTCGACCTCGATTATCGCGACGCACGCGATCTTGCGGTTGACATGACGATGTCGGACGGACAAATCGTGTTCGATCGAAATAAGGAGGCATAAGATGCCTGAATCCAAACCGACGCTGCGCCGCGAGCAGATTGCGGGCATGAATATCCACTACATCATGTGGTCGCTCGATTACTTCCTTGATGTGCAGCAGCGCTTGGGCTTTGAGTCCATTGAGCTGTGGTGTGCGGAGCCGCATGTGACGCTCGACCACACGGGCTACTTTGAGGCTGAGGTCCTGGCGAAAAAGGCTGCAGACCGTGGGCTTAGGTATCGTACTCTGTGCCCCGAGAATGTTGTCTATCCTTGGCAGTACTGCGCACGCAAACCGCTGCATGAACAGCGCAGCCTGGCGTACTTTAAGCACGGCATTGAGCTTGCCGAGGTACTTGGGTGCGACCGTATGTCCGTCAACTCGGGCTGGGGCG
>CAJKGV010000089.1:0-7541 GCA_905199455.1 Collinsella aerofaciens
GCGAAAGCACCTACTGAAGACAGCACCATAGCTGCCATAACGAATAATTTTTTCTATAGCAAAAGGAGGATACCCAATGCTGTCTGTTGACGAGCAAATGCGTATCATCACCTCGGGCGCCGCGCAGATCGTTCCCGAGGCCGACCTTCGCAAGAAGCTTGAGAAGGGCGAGCCCCTCAACATCAAGCTCGGCGTCGACCCCACCAGCCCCGACCTGCACCTGGGCCATGCCGTGCCCCTGCGCAAGATGCGTCAGTTCCAGGACCTGGGCCACAACGTCACCCTTATCATCGGCAACGGCACCGCGCTGATCGGCGATCCCTCGGGCAAGAACTCCACGCGTCCGCAGCTTTCGCAGGAGCAGATCGAGGCCAACGCCGAGACCTACGTGAGCCAGGCCATGAAGATCCTGGACCCCGAGAAGACCACCATCGTGCACAACGGTGACTGGATCCTTTCGATGGACCTGGCCGGCCTGCTGCAGGTGTGCTCCAAGTTCACCGTCGCCCGCATCCTTGAGCGCGACGACTTTACCAAGCGCTACCAGTCCCAGACGCCGATTGCCCTGCACGAGTTTCTGTACCCCGTGATGCAGGCCTTCGACTCCGTTCAGATCAAGGCCGACGTCGAGATGGGCGGCACCGACCAGCTCTTCAACCTGCTCGCCGGCCGCGAGCTCATGGAGAAGATGGGCATGGAGCCGCAGATTGCGCTTACCATGCCGCTGCTCGAGGGCACCGACGGCGTGCGCAAGATGTCCAAGTCCTATGGCAACTACATCGGCCTGACCGACGCTCCCAAGGATATGTTCGGCAAGACCATGTCCATCCCCGACGAGATGATCGGCAAGTACTATCGTCTGGCCAGCTCGCTCGCCCCGGCCGAGGTCGACAAGATCGACGCCGCCCTGGCCGATGGTTCTGCCGACCCCTACGAGCTCAAGCGCGCTCTGGGCCGCGACCTGTGCGACACCTACCACGGCGCCGGTGCCGGCGACGAGGCTCAGGCCGAGTTCGACCGCGTGTTCAAGGAGGGCCAGCTCGCCGACTTCCCCGAGAAGCACGTTGAGCTGACTGTTAACGACGAGGGCCAGATCTACCTCGCCGGCCTGCTCAAGGACTTGGGTCTTTCGGCGAGCGCCGGCCAGGCTCGTCGCGATATCGACGGCGGCGGTGTCAAGATCAACGGCAAGGCCGTGGCTCCCAAGAGCTACAACATCGACCCTAGTGCCCTCAAGCTGGGCGACACCCTCTCCGTAGGCAAGCGCAAGGGCTTCAAGTTGATTTAGTTCCGCCGTTCTAACGAACGGCGGACCGGCCGACGCTGCGCGGGCCGCATTTGGACAATCTGACGTTCAACTTCAAGGGCGCGACCAGAAGGTCAGCGCCCTTTCGTTTCACGTCACCTTGTCTCAAATGCGGCTCGCTCGCTGTCGTTGCCAAAACATCGGCGCTTCCGTTGTTGGCACTTGGGGACGTTCCTTTTGTGCCGGCACTTTGGGACACTCCTTGTCATTGGTGCAAAGTAACCTGTCCCCATTGCGCTGAGCGGCGTGTGCCGTTAAGCGGAGAGACGTATTGTTGACCCATCGTTTGGGCATACAATGGCATTTGGTTTGCTGCGGTGAAGGTCTGTCCGCTCCGCAGCTTTTTTCTACGGTTAAAGGAGTATGTATGTCCGTTGAGGTCATGAGGTCTGTGATCGAGGCCGCCGAGGGCCGCGTGCCCGTCGACACGCTGTTTACCAATGCGCAGATTGTCGACGTGTATGGCCAGCGTGTGGCGCCCGGTAGCGTTGCCGTCAAGGACGGTGTGATCGTCGGCGTGCTCTACAACGGTCGCGACGACGCCTCCGGTACCTACGAGGCTGCCGAGGTTATCGACTGCCAGGGTCGCTATCTCGCTCCCGGTTTTATTGACGGGCATCTGCATATCGAGTCTTCGAACATCCGTCCCGCTGAGTATGCTCGCATGGCCGCGACGCGCGGTACTACCACCGCCATTGCCGACAGCCACGAGATTGCTAATGTGGCGGGCCTGGACGGCCTGCGCTTTATGATCGAGGACGGTCGCCGCGCACCCATCTCCATCAAGTACATGATGCCTTCGTGCGTGCCCGCGCTGCCCGACGAGCAGGCCGGTGCCGTTATTTCGGCTGCCGATATGCAGGCGTTTTTTGCCGAGCATCCAGGCGATGTCTTTGGTCTGGGCGAAATGATGAACCTGCCGGGCGTCTTTATGGCCGACCCCGAGACCTGCGCCCGCATCGATGCTGCCAACCAGACGCCGTCCAAGCAGGTTGACGGCCACGCGCCGCTCGTTGCCGGTAAGGACCTCAATGCCTATGCCGCAGCGGGCATTATCGCCGACCACGAGTCGACGATTCCCGAGGAGGCACTCGACAAGCTATCTCGCGGCATGTATGTGATGCTGCGTGAAGGCACGTGCAGCCATGACTTGGCCAATCTGTCGCCGATGCTGCTGGAGAATCCCGCGCGCGCCCGCCGCTGCTGCTTTGCAACTGACGACCGTGCTCCCTCCGACGCGCTTTCGACCGGTATGATCGACAACGCCTGCCGCGTGGCCATCGAGGTTGGCGTCGACCCGGTGGTCGCCATCTCCATGGCGTCCCTTTCCACGGCTGAGGCATTTGGCCTGGACCACGGCTGCCGCGACCCGCACGAGCTCCGCGGCGCAATCGCCCCGGGCAAGCGTGCCGACCTGCTGGTGCTCAACGACCTGACGTTTGCCACAGCTCCGCATCGCGTGTATGCCGCCGGCGCGCTCGTGGCACAGGACGGCACCTTTGTGGGCGAGGTTGCGCCCGAGACCGCTGAGGTCGCAGCGCTTGCCGATGAGCTGCGTGCTTCCGTTAAGCTGCCGAAGCTTTCGCTTGACGTGTTCGATTATGCCTTTAAGCCGGGCGAGGCGGTTATTGATGTGATCCCTGGCATGGCTATCACGGGCATGGTTCGTCCCGAGACTGACGAGGACTTGCGTCGCATTATGCTGATTGAGCGCCATGGCCGCGGCGCGTCGCTGCAGGCCGAGGGCGCCGATGGCGACGGTCCCGCTGGCCTGGGCCTGGTCGGCAAGCATATCGGTCGCGGCTGGGTGCGCGGTTTCACCATCACCGGTGGTGCCATTGCCTCCACGATCGGCCACGACTCGCACAACGTGTGCGTGGTGGGCGATAACGCTGCCGATATGATGGCTGCCGTTGAGGCCGTGGGCCAGGGTGGTCACGTGCTGGTGCGTAACGGCGAGGTCGTGGCGCGCATTCCGCTGGCGCTCGGTGGCCTTATGAGCGAAGGCACGGCCGAGGACGTTGCCGCGCAGCACGACGACTTTATGGTCAAGGCGCGCGCCATGGGTATTGAGCCGCCGCTCGACCCCATCATGGGCATCATCTTCCTGCCCCTGCCGGTCATCCCGACGCTCCGCATCCGCCCCGAGGGCATGTTTGACGTTACAACCTTCACCTACGCCGACTAGTCATCGGGGACGTTCTTAAACGACTAGTCGTTGGGGACACTCTTTGGCGGGCTGCCTGACGCCGCGACCGTAGGACCTCTGGCATGTGTGAGCTATTTGCCAGGTCCTTGTAACGTTTACGCCCGCGGAGTCTTATTTGAGCTCCCTTTGGGTACGTTGGAATCGGATACACGTTCGATTCCAACAAGCCCGAAGGGAGCTTTTCTATGTTTAAACTGATTGCATCCGATATGGACGGCACGCTGCTTGACGAAAACGGCCAGGTGCCTCCCGAGACCTACGAACTGATTCTGGCGCTACACGAGCATGGCGTGCATTTCGCCGCATCGTCAGGTCGTCGCTACGATCGCCTGTGCGAGTTCTTTGCGCCCGTTCGCGACAAGATGGACTTTGTCGCCGCTAACGGCGCCCAGGTCTACGCCGACGGTAAGATGGTAGACCGTGAGGTGTATTCCCACCTGGCGATTCGAAGGCTCGCCCAAGCCGTCAGGACGTTTCCCAATCTGCATCTTGCGCTCTTTGACCGAACCAAGTCCTTCCTGCTCGATGACGAGTGCAAGTTCGTGCGTGAGGTCGATAAGGACCTTCCCAATGCCGAGCGCATTTGGGAGCTGCCCGATCCCAGCGTAAATATCATCAAAGCGAGTATCTTTTGCGACGACAGTGCGGTTATGGACAGCGCGTACGTGCTACAGCGCGAACTTGGTCAGCTCTTTACTTTTGCGCCTTCGGGCAACGCGTGGATCGATGCCATGCAGCCTGGTGTGTCGAAGGCCTCGGGTATCGCGCAGCTCGCGGAGCATTACGGCATTGGTCGCGACGAGGTCATGGCATTTGGCGACTCTATGAACGACTACGAGATCATTCGCTTTGTCGGCACGGGCTGCGCGATGGAAAACGCGCGCCCCGCGCTCAAAGCGGTTGCCGATCGCGTCGTTGGCTGCAACCGCGACCATGCCGTTCAACAGGAGCTTCGTCGCGTGCTAGAGGGCCTCGCTTAATCCGACAGATGGGGACGTTCCCGTTCTGCCGACAGTGGGGGACAGTCCTTGCAGCTTTTTGCGAAGAGTGTCCCCAACGACTAGTCGTTTAAGAACGTCCCCAATGACTAGGCGAGGGCGGCCATGAGGGTGCTGGCGACGCCGTCGTGGTCGTTGTCGTATTCGGTAATGGCGTCAGCGGCCTCGCGATCTTCGGGCTCGGCGTTGATCATGGCCATGCCATGGCCCGCTGCCTGCAGCATGGGGATGTCGTTGATGTTGTCGCCGAACGCCCAGGCGTCGGCGAGACGCTCGCCCAGGTGCTCGCATAGCCACGTGAGGGCCGTTCCCTTGGTGGCGCCCTCGCCCATGACCTCGATATTCATGGCGTACGAACGTGTGACCTCAATGCCTCCGAGCGTGTCGAGCTCCGCCGCGATGGCGTCGCGATCGGCCGGGTCGTGCCAGTACATGGCGATGCGTTCGAGCGTCTCGACCTCGTCGATCTTGCTGTCGATATCCATGTCGATCGGTGTTCGTGTGCGCTTGAGCGAAGCCGCGATGTGGGGGTCACCGCCGCAGAACTCATCCAGGCGCCCGTAAAGCGAGCGGGGGAGGAAGCACTGTCCATCCGCGAAGATATCGAAGGTCACATCGTGGCCGGCGGCAATGCGATGGATGCGGTGGGCAATGCCGCAATCGAGCGGACGGCTCAAGATGCACGTGGCGCGCGAGGCGTCGGTGGGCGTATCCTCGTCGAGCTGCCAGACGCTGGCGCCGTTGGCACAGACCGCGTAGTGCACGGCGGGATGGGCGAGAATGGGCTCAAAGATGCCCGACAGTGGACGTCCCGTGCAGGGAACAAACTCGATGCCACGACGTGCGAGCTCGTCGAGCATTGCCCAAGTGGCATCGCTCATCTGCTTATCGCTCGTCAGCAGCGTTCCGTCCATATCGGAAAACACAATCATTTGATGCAGCCCTTTCTACTGGCATAAAAAGCGTGGCCGAGGGCTTGGGTCCCTGGCCACGCTCGAGTTCTATAACGGTCCGCGTCCTAGCGGTCGGCGAGCGGCTTGTACTCCAGCGGCTCGATCACCGGACGATAGGCCGGGCGAATAATACGGTGCGCGCAGAAGAGCTCTTCCATGCGGTGCGCCGACCAGCCGGCCATGCGGGCGACGGCGAATAGCGGCGTAAAGAGCGTCTCGGGCACGCCGAGCATCTTGTAGATAAAGCCCGTGTATAGGTCGATGTTGGCGCAGATGGGCTTGGTCATGCCGTGGTCGCGCATGACCTGGGGTGCCAGGCGCTCAATGCGCTCGATGAGTGCGAACTCTTCGCCCAAGTCCTTCTTGGCTGCCAGCGAGCGCGCGTAACGGCGGCAGACCTCGGCGCGCGGGTCGCTGAGCGTATAGACGGCGTGGCCCATGCCGTAGATGAGGCCCGTGCCGTCGAAGGCCTGCTTGTCGAGGATCTTGCCCAGGTAGGCCGCGACCTCGTCCTCGTCCTCCCAGTTGGAGACATGTGCGCGGATGTCCTCGTGCATAGACACGACCTTGGCATTGGCACCGCCGTGGCGCGGGCCCTTGAGCGAGCCGATAGCCGCGGCGTAGGCGGAATACGGATCGGTGGCCGAAGACGACAGCACGCGGCAAGCGAAGGTGGAGTTGTTGCCGCCGCCGTGCTCGGCATGCAGCATGAGCATAACATCGAGCAGCATCGCCTCATCGCGGGTGAACGCCATGCCGCCGCGCAGGACCTGTAGGATGGTCTCGGCGGTGGAGAGACCGGGCGTAGGGTGCGGCACGTGAACCTCGGAGCCGCGAAGCTTGGCGACCGAGGCCATGTGTGCGAAGGCGGCGATGCGCGGGAGACGTGCGAGCATGGAAATGGCGACGTCGATTTCGTGCTCAGGCGTGATCACGTCTGGTTCGGCATCGAAGGCGTAGAGCAGCAGTACGGCGCGCTGGAGCACGTTCATGATGCTCGACGACACCGTGGTCATAGGGAACTCTTTAACGTACTCGTCGCTCAGATGTCTAAAGGCGCCCAGGCGCTCGCAAAAGCCGTCGAGCTCTTCCTTGTTGGGCAGCGAGCCCGTGATAAGCAGATAGGCGACTTCCTCGTAGCCGTAGCGATTCTCGGCCTGGGCATTGTTGACCAGATCCTCGATGCTGTAGCCGCGAAGCGTGAGCTTGCCCTGATCGGGCACGACCTTTCCGTCGACCTTGTTGTAGCCGTGCACATCCGAGATACGAGTGAGGCCCGCGACCACGCCCGAGCCGTCGGCATTGCGCAGGCCGCGCTTGACATTGTGCTCGACAAACAGGTCCTCGTCGTACGGGGCGGTCGGCAGGCCGTGGTAGAGGCTTTCGCTCTCAGACGAAATCTGGCGGCTTGCTTCGTAATCCAGAACCAGTCGGCTCAAGTGGTCATCGAAGCGGTAATAGATTTTCTTGGCGTCGTAGGCCATGCGCGCTCCTCTCCGGGCCGCATCGGGGTGGCTTGCATGGACATGCGCGCGTCAGGCTATCCCCAGCGGCTTGCTCGCTACAGGCGGTACATAAAGTTAAAGACGTCCTCGCGCTGGATGGACACGTTGACGCCCGAAAGCTCGCCGGCCTCGGCCAGGGCCTTCTGCAGCTCGGCGAAGTCGAGCTTGGACTCGGCGGTATCGGCCAGCATGGTCATGGTGAAGATGTCCTCGATAATGGACTGCGTGATGTCGCGGATGTCGACGTTGGCCTCGCCTAGGACACGGGTGACGCCGGCGACGATGCCGGGGCGGTTCTTGCCAAGGACGGTGATGACGATACGGGAGGACGAGATCTCGGCCATGGGAAACCCTTTCGCGTGGTTGCGGCGCGCGCGGGGCGCTCCGCTACGGTACAGTGTTCATCATTGTACCTGTCTGGCGCAAAAAAGGCGCGCTCGCTGCGGCGTTACATGCCTGCAACATGAGCGTAAGGGGGAAGGCCGCACGGGGAAGAGCCGTCTGGCGCGTGTCCGGCTCGTGTTGGGTTGATTTCCGATCTCAGCCGAACACATTGAGCGGACAGGCCGT
>CAJKGV010000090.1:0-7335 GCA_905199455.1 Collinsella aerofaciens
CTCACCTTATATGGTCCCGATAAAACCGAAATAGACTCCTGGACCTCATCCGACAAGCCACACCGCGTCGAACATCTTGCACCCGGCACCTACTCGTTGCGCGAAATGATGTCTCCGCGGACCTATGACCTTGCCGAGGAGATAACGTTTGAAATAAAGGATACGGGAGAAGTCCAATCCGTCGCGATGAAGGATGCGCCCATCGAAATCAAGGGGCAGGTCGACAAGCGTCAGGAACTTGTCCAACCTATCGAAAAGGGCCTGTTGGCTAACGGCGATGGTAAAAATCGCGCCGCGACGCAAACTAATACGGATGGACTTTTCTCCTATACCATCGACGCTCGAAACGATTCCGCTACTTGGGTTGATGAGTTTACGATTACCGATGATCTTGAGTGCGCCAAAGACGGCACGGCGAGATTCATCTCAATCGAAACCCCCGTCGCCATCGGCGACCTCAACGGTCTGTGCAACGTGTGGTATCGCACGACGCCGTTGGACTCGACAGACGTCGATGAGCCGGCGAACGCGACACTTGACGATGGACACGAAAATCCTTGGCTTGAGTCCGACGAAGTAAAAGAGAGCCTTGGTGAGGACTGCCGCCTCGTCGATTACGACGGCTGGCGCCTCTGGAAGGCGGATGTCTCGACCACGGAATCCACCACACTCGAGGCGGAAGAGCTCGACCTTGCATCCAATACCGTCGTAACAGGCATTCGAATTGAATACGGTGCGGTAGCCACCGACTTTACGACTCGAAGCGATGCGGATTCTTGGACCCGCGATGATCTCAAAGATGAGCACGACGACCTTGACGATGCCAAAGCAATCCTTGGCACAGACGCTCGGGGCGCAGTCGTACACATGCAGGCAACGTCGGCTTATACGCCCCAAACCGCACTCACCAACAGCGCGCGCGTCGATCTTTGCCGCAACGGCGGCGGCGATAAACTTGAGTCACATGACGAGGACAGCGTCATTCAACGCTGTACCCTACCGCAGGACCTACCGGCAACAGGATCAGCTCCCATCGCCGCTTGCATCACCGCGCTCCTGACCTCGGGTGCCGCAGCCCTATGGTTCGCTCGCCTTAGGTCGATCCCAAAGAAGCGCTAGCGCGATGAAAAAGCGGGCGAGCCAGTCCCCTGGCTCGCCCGCTTTCAATCATGTAAATCGCCGTATCTACTCTGCAGACGAAGATCCACCATCAACGATTGCCTGCTCGGACTCAGGAATCCCATCGGCACCCGTACTCTGTTCTTGCTCCACCTCTTCGCTGATTGCGGAGGCGGGGGTCGAGCCCTTTGCACCCACGATGTAGGCAGCCCCAAATCCTAACGCAATGGCAATCAAGGTCAAAATCACGTAGACAGGCCAATGGCGCTTAATATACGAAAACACGTTGACTCCTTAGAGCTCCGTCTACGAACGGCGGATAACCTCGGTCACGACCTCGGATACCGTGGCAATGTTCGTCGGGTTGACATTGTGGGGCAGGTCGTCCTCGGTACGAGCGCAAGCCAGACGCGTGCCGTCCACGCCGGCGATGGTGAGGGCTCGGCGGCTCGCCTCGAGCGCGGCATAGGCATCGGTCTTGGCATAGGGCATCTCGAGCGCGCCACAATCGACATGGAACGACTTGCACACCTTGCTGACCAGGTTCATGATGCGGCGATCGCCCTTGAGCAGCTGCTGTTCGCCCTCGACCGTCACCACCGAAAGCCTACCGGCGCCGACGGATTCAAGATTGATGAAGAATACGCCGCGGAGCTTATCGCGATGCGAAGCCAAGAAGGCCTTCATACCGGCGCCATCACAATCCGAGGCGCCCGTTGCCACAAACCAGATATCGTGACCGAGCAGCTCATCATCGCCCATAGAGGCGACAGCCGAGAGCATATCTTCGGAAGAAGCGCCGTCGGAAGACGTAGCGCCGCCCTTCCAGCCGTCGTTATCGTCCTCGAAGTTATCCCACGAACCGATACCGCGACCTGACTTCTTGGCATCGTAATCGTCTTCGACGCCCAGCCAGTCACTCATGCTGTCCTGCTCACTTTTCTTTTTACGACCGAACAGGCCGCCCAGGCCGAGCTTGCGAGACTTGGGTGCCGCCGGGGCGGGAGCCGAAATGGTCTCGATCGGCTGAGCGCCCGACGCAACGGGCATAGGAGGCGCAACGGGTGCCGATGTGGGTTCGGGACCCTGAGCGGTAGCAAAGGGGTCGTTGACCTGTGCAGAGGGATCGGGAAGGTCGAACAGCGACGTGCGAGACGCAACGTTTGTCTGTTTCATCGACGGCAGCGACGGATCGGGGACCGAAGCCAGCGGAGACGAGGAAGGTGCAGGCGACGGAGCCGACGCCGGATCGGGAACATTCATCTGCGGACGCGGCGATGCCTGGGAGGAAATCTGGGCCATAAGGGAATCGACCGTTTCGTCCTGGGTGGGAGCGACATCGGCAACCGTGGCACCGGAACCACTCGGGGTCGGCATGGTGAAAATCTGCGTGGAGTAAGGCCTCGACTCACCTGTCTCGGGAGCCTCGGAAACCACAGGCACTTCCTCCTGCTCGACCTCGGTCGAATCATCTTGCTCGGCTGTCGCGTATTGCTCTTCGTCAGAGTTGGCCTCGACGGGCTCGTCCTCGGCGGCATCTTGGATTTCGGCGGCATCAATAGGCTCGTCATCGTCTGCCGCGTCGCCCTGCTCATCGGAAACAGGAAGGGGCTCGGCAATCGCGGTGCCTTGCTTTTCAAACGTTATCGTGGAATCGAACTGCGCGGCATCAAACGACATGGTGCTATCGACGTGCTGCTGAGCCTCGAAAGACGTCGTCGCCTCAACAACATCCGCGGACGCCGGTTGCTGGGACTCAAAGGACGTCGTAGCTTCGGCAGCGTCGACGGGCGCGGACTGCATAGCCTCGTTCTGCTCGAACTCTTGCGCCGCGCGCTCACGTGCCGCCTCGGCTGCCTGCTGCTGAGCGATAGCCTCCTGCTCGGCAGCCTCGCGTGCGGCAGCGCGCTTCTCCTCGAAATCGTCGACAAATTTCTTGCCCTTTGCAAGCGCACCCTTAAAGAAGTTGGAAGCGCTGGCGCCAATCGACGAGAACGCGGATGCAATGTCGGCATGGGGCGTTGCCGCGGGAATCTCGGCCGAGAAATCAGTATCGCTCTCGTAAGACACGCGCCTCGGCTGTTCAACGTAATCGTCGTCAGACTCGTCCGCAACGTCTTGCGCCGGCGCGGCGGGAGCCAAAATGTCCAGTCCTGCCGCGGGATCGATCGCGGACACCGCCTCGGGCTCGGCAACGGCAGCGGCAACCGCGGCAGACTCATCATCCACGGTGACAGCGGGCGCAGGTGCAGTCACGACGGGGGCAGGCTCGGGCTCAAACGTCGGCTCCTCGCCCTCCTCGTAATCGAGCGTGCAGGACTCGGGAAGCATTCCGAGCGCACGGATGGCATCCGAACCAAAGCGGATGTTGCCGGCGGCATTGCGATAGAGCTTGGGCTCGGGCTCGGCCGCGGCAGGCTCCTCCACCGGCTCGGCAGCGGAAACCTCGTCATTGAACTCTTCAGCCTGGACAGCCTGATTCTGATCCTCGGGCACGATGGCGCCAATCAGCGTCTCGTCGGCAGACGCACCCTCAAAGCCCTCGATCTGCTCGTCAAAAGCCTCGCCCTGTTCGGGCTCGGTTTGAGCGTCGGGAGCAATCGGCTGACCGAACTCGTCCTCGGCGTAGGTAGGCTCTTCGTACTCGATGGTGTTGCCGTAGTCGTTTTGCTGCTGGGCCGCGGCATACTCCGCCGCCGCGCGCGCCATTTCCTCGGCACGACGTTTCTGCTCCCCAAAATAGGTATCGAACGGAACATCGTCGGGAAACTCGTTCTCGCCCTGGAAGGGAGCAACGTTGTCCATAACGCCGAGCATAGCGGCGACAGAAGACTTGTTGCACACCGCGCCGGACGTATAGGGAAGAATGTGGCGGTTAGAGATGATGTTTGCCGCGTTGGCAAGTGCAACGAGGGAAGCGAGGATCGCGACAATCCACAGCAGAACCTTGAGCGCACCGGGGAGCGGCAGGATACGCAGGATGGCAACGGCAGCAGGGGCAACCGTGGCAACGGGCAACAGCTTGGCGATGAGCGCACGATACGAAGCATAGGGCTCGCGGGCGAGCAGCTCAGCACGGGGAGAGTCGTAGTGTGCGACAACGACCACCGGGCGGTTGCGCGGAGACGCGAGCGGGCCCGAGGCCT
Organism: Collinsella aerofaciens; assembly: GCA_905199455.1. Taxonomy (GTDB): domain Bacteria; phylum Actinomycetota; class Coriobacteriia; order Coriobacteriales; family Coriobacteriaceae; genus Collinsella; species Collinsella aerofaciens_AW. The sequence goes on from CAJKGV010000090.1 coordinate 4,266, forward strand.
TGTGGTAGGCGATGACATTTTGGCTCACGCCCGTCTTGCCCAGGCGCGAAACCACGGGGTGGCCCGTGCGTTCGAGCACGTAAAGAACGGCGCCGACAACGGCCAGCAAGGTGCCGACCAAGCCGATACCGCCGCCGATGCCCATCAGCAGGGCGCCGGCAAACGCAAGAATACCGGTAACGGCAAATGCCAACCTACTGGGCGCCGGGGCATTGAACTCCTGAACCTCGGGGTCAAAGCCGTGGTTGCGGAAGATCTGAGCGATATCCTCGGCAGCCAAGCGCTCTTCTTCGCTGCATGCCGGCGTAATGCCGGTGTTCTGCAGCAGGTGGTTAATATAGTTCTGGGTGTTCGCCATGTGCGCTCCACATCCATAATCCGACAAATAGGCCCAATGCATGCACATTAGAACCGTATATAGTCGAAAGTATACCCCGAGCGAGCGCAAACGACCGAATTCGGGCCATCTTAACGCCCCGAGCGGACAAGGATATAGCCTAATCTCCATATCGGACTAAAATCAAGGCAGCAAACCACCTTCTCATGCGAGGACTCTATGACGGCAAGCGACGCGACCGCGACAATTAAAAAGGGAAGTTCGGAGCCCGGTTTCGATAAAACGGCTCAGCGCATCCTCAATCTTTTCTTTGTGCTCAACAGCTCCCCCGAACCGCTGACGACCGAGCAGATCGTCTTGGATTCTGACCTGGGATATGGCTCGGGCAACATCGACTCGGATAAGCGCAAGTTTCGGCGCGATCGTGACAAACTGCTCGAGCGTGGCATCTTAATCAAGGAGGTTCGCCCCGCCGGTGCGCAGGAGACCGAGGAAAGCTCGTGGACAATCGACCGCGAGCACACGTTTGCAGCAGGTGGCCTCATCACCGCAGACGACGCCGACATCCTACTCAACGCCATCGACCAGACGCTAGCGGCCGGCTCTTCCACCTTTGCCGCGCCGCTTGCCGATATTCGCTCCAAAATTGCCTACCTCACCGGCATGTCGGCGGTGGACGAAGCACCGATCCGCCGCTCTCCCACCGTCGATGCGGTATGGAGCGCCTTTGCCGAGCGATGCGCGCTGCGATTTTTATATCAGAACGGACGCGGCGAGCAGAAAGAACGTACCGTCTGCGTCTACGGCATGTTCGAGCGCGAGGGCGTGGCGTACTTCTGCGGCCTCGACAATGCCACCGACGACATCAGGACATTCCGCTGCGACCGTATCGTTCGCGCTTGGCGTCCTTCGAAGGCCTACGCCATCCCTGCAGACTTCAATCTCAACGACTATCTGTTCTTTGAATTCGATTTCGCCGACCGACCGCCCGTTGCAGCCACGTTCTCGTTCGCCCCTCAGACGCAGATCGATATGATCAACGGCCTCACGCGCGGGCGAGGTGAGCTCGCACACACCGATGCGGGATGGATCTGGACCGTTGACGTGCGCAACCTTGAAGCCGCCGCCTCATTTTGCATGGCCCACGCCATGGACGGCATGAGGCCCATGGCCCCCAAATCGCTCAAGCAGGCGTGGAACCACCTCATTGAAAGGACGGTGCACGAGCATGCCCGTGCGTAAACTCACCAGCGAGCAGAGACTCTCGCGCGCCATCGACATCATGGAGGCCCTCTACGCCGCCGGCGAGAGCGGCATGACACGAACCGAGATTTGCGGCCGCTTTGACATCACGGGAGTATCGCTCGACGAGATTCTCGAGATCGTCTCGACGCTCGCGGACCGAGAATCGGGTGCGCGCATCATCTGCGAATACCACGGCGAGCGTGTGGTCCTCACCGGTGACGCCGGACGTGTGCTACCGCTGCGCCTGAGTGCCGCCGAAGGCGCTGTGCTCAACCATGAACTTGAATCGTTGGGGATCGAGCCGCAGACGGCAGCTCGGATTCGACATGCCCTTCTACCCGAAGAGCTCGGCTATAACCAGCGCGTCTTTGACACCGTCAACCACGGGTCGCACTGGCAGCAGCTGAGCTGCGCCATTCAGGATGGCGTTCGCTGCCGCATCTCGTATCGCTCGATGGACGATGCACGGCCACGCGAGCGTCTGGTCGACCCCTTGCGCATTACGGTAAACGGCGACCAAACATACTTGATTGCCTGGGACATCGCAGTCGATGAGCAGCGCATCTATCGCATGGATAAAATCGAGGGACTCACCTTGACGGAAGAATCCGTCGTGTCTCACGCACCGGACGTCGCATCCCTCCACGATTCCCTTGCCCGGACGCAGCGTAGCGCAAAGCTCTTGATGCCATTCGATATGGCGGAGCATCTGGACTGGGCCGGCATCACCCTAATCGAGCACAGCGGGGCAGACATGGCAACGGTAACCGTGCATTATGGCTCCGAGCGTTGGCTACTGAGCCAGATAATCGCAGCGGGCGGAGCCATCCGCATCTTGGATGACCCCGCCCTGTCAAAGCGTCTGTGCGATATGGCAAAAACCCTCGTCTGTCCGCTTTAGCGCCGCCGCTCGTGGCGTGCGCGCCACAGTTGCAGATAGTGACCGATCTGCGCCGATTCGATGCGCTGGTAGGAGCTCGTGGGCAGCGACGTTAAGAACTTCTTTCCGTAGCCCTTCGTCACCAGGCGCGGGTCGGCCAGAATCAGCACGCCGCAATCGGTCGACGAGCGGATAAGGCGGCCGGCCGCCTGCTTAACCTCGAGCACCGCCTCGGGCAGCGAATAGCGCGCCCAAGCGCGGTCTTCGCGCAGGTTGCGCTCGCACGAGAGCGGGTCCGTGGGGCTCGAGAACGGCAGCTTGGGAATGATGACGCAACGCAGCGTCTCGCCGCTCGCGTCAAACCCCTCCCAGAAGGCCTTAAGCGCAAAAAGCGACGAGGTCGGCTCATTGATAAACCGGTCGCGCAGGCGACGAGGAGATGAGTTGCGCTGCTGGCAGTTGAGCTCCAGACCCGCACGGGCCATCTTGGGCTCAACGCGGGCGTACAGGTCTTCCATGTCGCGCCGATTGGTGAACAACGTGAGCACCGATCCGCCCATGGCAAGATGGGCGTCGACCAGCACGCGCTCGAGCGCCGTAAGATAGCT
>CAJKGV010000091.1:0-7257 GCA_905199455.1 Collinsella aerofaciens
ACAGCCGTCTCGACGGCAGCGAGCATGCCCAGGTCGTTGCCCGAATCGCCAAAGCCAAAGGTGCGCGCATTTCCCTCGCGGCCCAGATACGCCAGCGCTCGCGCCACGCCCACGCCCTTGTCAATGCCCTTGGGGCTCAGCTCGCGGTTTGCTTGCTGGGCTCACTTGGAAGATCGGCGGTAAACGCGTCTCCCAGTCAATCCGGCACCGCCGAGGTAAACCCCAAACGCGCCCGCCGGCAAGCGGCACGCGCCCGCCAACGCAAAGGTCCGGCGGGACGCACCTAGCATCCCGCCGGACCATCACTTGTCCAGGAGGTCGCCGCGACGAGCCCCTAGATCTTCGCAAGCTCCTCGGAGATGACGCGGCAGACATCCTCAGCCTGAGGCATCACGCCGTACATCTCGAAGAAGCCGTGGTCGCAGCCGCGATAGCGAATCGCAGTGACGTCAACGCCCGCATCCTGCAGCTTCTTCGCGAACAGCTCTCCCTGATAGCGCAGGAAGTCGAACTCGGAAGTGATGATGACCGTACGCGGATACACGCTCACGTCCTCCGCGAACAGCGCGGAAATCAGCGGGTCGAGCATCTTGTCCGCATCGCCGTTGACGTACATGGGCGGAAGGTCGTTGTTGGCGAGGCGAATGCGATCAACCCTGCTCAGCGCCTCGGGCCTCTGCTCATCCACGACCTCGTACAGGTCATAGGACCACTCATCCGGAACGGGACCGCCATCAACGAGCGGATAAAGCTCGACAACCGCCTTGATCCTATCCGCGTGAGAGCCCTCGAGCACGACGGCATTCGACAGGCTGCCACCCGCAGAGTCACCAGCCACGGCAATGCGAGTCGCATCAACGCCCAGCTCGTCAGCGTGATCGACAAGCCAGTCGAGCGTCTTCACGCAGTCCTCGACGCCACCCGGGAACATCGTCTCGGGAGACAGGCGGTACTCCGGATAGATCGCGACGCAACCCGTGCGCTCCACGATGTCGCGCAGGCAGTTCTCGTACTGGCCGATGTTGCCCACCATGAACCCGCCGCCATGGATGAACACGAGCGCGGCAGACCCATCCTCGTGCCCCTCCGGCGTGAAGATATGCAGCGGAATGCCCTTGTCGCCGAAGTTCATGACGACGGTCTTCTTGGCAACGTTCGCGCCCCTCACGACGTGGGTCTCCTTGTTGGGCGCGGAGCGCCACGCGATCACGTCCACCGGTCCGGCCGGTGCCGACCCCGCCGCAGGAGCCGCAGCGAGCTTCGCGTGCGCACGAGCATAGACGCGCGGATCGAGCACGTGCTCGCGGTCGTCACCCGGCACGGGCTTCAGCATCAGCCTCAGGCCGTTAGGCTCGACAACCTCCCTCGCGCCACTCTCAAGCACCTCAAGCTCGGAAGTGGGGTACTTCCTATCCTCGGCGCTCATGGCTAGCCGATCTTCAGCTCGTCGAGCTTGGCGTCGAGCTTGGCCATCTCGTCGGCGGAAAGCTCCCACTCGAACGTCTCGCAGTTCTGAATCGCGTGGGCGTCCGTGCGCACGCCCACGAGAGCGGTGCCCACGTACTCCTTCTGGGTGCTCCAGTTCACGGCGACCTGTGCCACGGGCTTGTCGTGAGCCTCGGCGATCTCGTCCATGACCTTGAGCAGCTCCTGGACGCGCGAGAACTTGGGCTCCCGGAAGTAGTCGTAGAAGCCACCGCGGACGTCGCCTTCCTCGAACTTCGTCAGCTCGCGGAACTTACCGGACAGGATGCCCGCACCGAGGGAGCCATAGGTGAAGGAGTCAATGCCACGCTCGTAGCCCCACTTGATGAGGTCCTCGGAGGAGCGGTCGACCATGGAGTAGGGCGGCTGCTGGACGTCGACCTGAGCGACCTTCTCGCACTCCTCGATCATCTCGGGCGTGAAGTTGGAGACGCCGATGTGGCGAATCTTGCCCTGCTCCTTGAGGAGCTGGAGGGCGCACATCGTCTCGGAGAACGGGGTCTTGGCGTCGGGCCAGTGCACGAAGTAGAAGTCGATGTAGTCGGTGCGGAGGTTGCGCAGCGAGCTCTCGACCTCCCTCATGATATTCTTGAACGAGGAGTCGCGGTCATAGCCGGCGGCGCTGGTAATCAAGCCAACCTTGGTCGAGAGCAGGTAGCTCTCTCGGTCGATGCCCCTGAGCGCGTTGCCGACGACCTTCTCGGATGTGCCGTTACCATAGCACGGCGCGGTGTCGATGAGGTTGACTCCGTGATCGAGCATGGTGCGGATGGCGGACATGCTGGCGGCGTCATCGTTCTCACCAAAGGAGTCGCCGCCGATCGCCCAGGTGCCCACGGCAAGCTGGGAGACGTCGACATCGGAATTCTTGAGGTGCGTGTAGCGCATGTTCTCTCCTTCTAATGGGGCGGCACGCGTCGAATGTCCTCGATCGCGTGCCGCCGGGAATTGCCTTAAACAAGCTTCGAATGATCTGGAAGCCGCCCTATACGATGCCCACGAGGCCGAGGACGAGCGCCAGAATCATGATGCCAACCAAGATAATGTTGACGTTCACGTTCTTCTTGCGCAGGAGCCAGAGGACGACGAGCGTAAGTCCCAGGGGCACGATGCCCTTGAAGATCGAGTCGAGGTAGGTCTGGATCATGACGGGGTCAGAGTCCTGAACCGGAATGGACAGGATCGTGTTGAATTGGACGTTCGCCGCAGTCATGGCGCCGATCATCACGAGGCCAACCGTGGAGGTCGCCTTGGTGATGAGCTTCATGAGACCACCCTCGTACATCTCGGAGATGAAGTTGGTGCCCATGCTGAAGCCGAGGTAGGTCATGAAGTATCGGCAGAGGATCGACGGGATGTTGTAGATCAGCAGGAACATGATCGCGCCGAGGGGCGAGCCGCTCATGGCGAGGTTGATGCCAATGCCGGCGGCGATGACACGCAGGACGCCCCAGAAGATTGCGTCACCGATGCCGGACATCGGGCCCATCAGGGAAACCTTGATGCCGTCGATAGACTCGGTGTCGAAGTCTTCGTGCTGCGAGTTCTCCCTCTCCATGGAGGCAACGAGGCCCATGGCGAACGTGCCGACGTTCTGGGTAATGTTGTACCAAGTCGTGTGACGCTTCATGGCTTCGGCACGGGCCTCGGGGTCATCGGCGTAGTAGCGGTTAAGCGCGGGCTGGACGGAGTACAGCCAGCCGTCGGCGCCAGCCTTGACGGAACCGCCGGCGCAGGAGGCGAACACGGAGAAAGAGCGCAGGAAAATGCTGTTGAGCATCTTCTTGTCTTCAGGGCTCACATTCTTGGTCAGGTTGCTCATGCGAAGAAATCCTCCTCGTCGCTGGTTACAGAGTCGCTGGAAACGGCCTGGGTGGCCAAGCCCTTCTTGGTGAGATCGAAAATCTCCTTGTCGCGGAGGGCGGAGGCAACCGCGATGATGACGCCGAGAACCGCGATGGCGATCATCGGGAGGCCAAGGTACTGGTAGAGCGTGAAGCCCAGGAAGAAGTAGATGCTGAGCTCGGTGCTCCACAGCATCTGGAGCAGGAGCGCCATACCAACGGCGGGCAGGAGGGCACCCACGGCGTTGAGGCCGCTCATGACATTGGCCGGAATCTGGTTGACGATGGCGGCAACGGGCTCAGCGCCAAGGTAAACGCCGAGGAAGGCGATGAGGCCAAAGGCGGCGTACTTAACGAACCAGAGAACGAAGTGCTGAAGCGCGAGGCCCTTCTCGTTGCCCTCGGCGGCCATCTTGTCAAAGGTGGCGGCGAAGAACGCGAGGAACACGTTGTTCATGAAGATCGAGAGGAACGCGGTGACGACGCCAACGGGAACGGCCAGCGTGATGGCGGCACCTTGGTCGATGCCGGCGCCAACGGTGAAGGCGACGGCGAGGGCGGTCGCGGTAACGGGCTCGGCGGAGATGGCGCCACCGATGTTAACCGCGCCCATGAAGATCGCCTCGAGAGAGGCACCGATGATGACACCGGTCTTGACGTCGCCCATCAGAAGGCCCGCAACGAGGCCGACCACGAGAGGACGCTCGATCATACACTGACCGAGAACCCAGTTGCCGCCGTAGCAAATCAGCACGGTCAACCAGGCCATTACTGCTAACCCAATCATTTGACTTCCTTTCTCTCATTTCATTTGGCCGCCTGGCCAAATCCCCTTATTTCCCCGCCGCCTCAATCAGACTCTTGAGAGGAGTCTTGGGATTGGACGGGATAAGCTGATGGAAAACCGGAATACCCTGCTCGCAAAGCTCCTTCGCGGCCTCGAGCTCATCCGGGTTGAGCATGATCGTGGAGTTGAGGGCGACCTTGCTATCCGGATCGGATTTGTCGAAGCGGCCGACGTTGGCAACGTTCACGCCCTCAATCTTGCCAGGCGCGCCCTTAACGAGCTCAAGCACGTCTCGCACGCAGTTGGTGAGCGCGAAGATGCGCATGGAGTCCGCACGCGAATCGTTCGCGATGCGGCAGGCATCCGGAACGTCCTTGACGAGGAGCTTCTGGCCCGCCGGCGTACCCATGGAAAGCGTCATGCGAAGGGCATCGCTCTCCACAGCGTGCTTGTTAGCGACGATGATCCTGGTGGTGTTGAGCTCCTTGGTCCACACCAATGCGACCTGTCCATGAATCAGACGGTCATCGACTCGAACCTGAACAATCATTGTTTCCTCTCCCTACTTGTTAGTGCTCTCTAATCGAAGAAGTCTCCGTCGGACCCCTCGTTGTCCGCGGCCTTGCTCGGAGGCTCGACGACCTGCATCGTCGCCCTCGCCAGCTCGACGCTCTGCTTGATCGAATCTGCTGTGACCGGCTCGGCGCCGAGGAGCGCCTCGATCACGAGGCCGAGGTTCATGCCGGTGACATGGACGATCCCGCGCTTCTCCGGCTCCATGAGGACGACCTTCTGGAAGACGGAGCCACCGTAGATGTCGGTGAAGATGATGGCCTCGTCCTCAGGGCCCACCGAGTCAATAAAAGCCTGGATGCGAGGGGTGAAATCGGAGTCGTCCACGTAGCAGTCAACTGCTTCCACCATGTCCGCCATGCCGGTCAGGATCTCGATCGAGCTCCTGATTCCGCTTGCGAGGTGGCCGTGCGACGCGACAAGAACTTTCTTCATCGAGTCTCTCCTAGAGCGAATAGTGGTTGGGGTTCAGAAGCTGAATCTTGCTGGCGACGAACGCGCGCATGTCGGGGGCGGCGTCCATCAGGAGGCCAACGCCGTTGTCGTCGTTCTTGCCGGAGTTGATGTCCTTCTCGAAAGCGCGGTACATGGAGCGGAAGTACTCCGTGGCGATGTTGAACTTGCTCATGCCGAGGTTCACGGCCTCCTGGAGCTGCTCGTCGGGGATGTCGGAACATCCGTGCATGACGAGGGGGACGCTGACGGCCTCCCTGCAGGCCTTGATGCGCTCCATGTCGAGGTTCGGGACCTTGACGTAGGGGCCGTGGGCGTTGCCGACGGCGATGGCGAGCGAACCACAGCCGGTGCCCTCGACGAACTCCTCGGCGAGGTTCGGGTCGGTATAGTGGTCGCTGTTCACGAAGTCGTTGGCGTCGGAGCCGTTGCCGACGTGGCCGAGCTCGGCCTCGATGTCAACGTCGAAAATCTTGGCGACCTGGACGACGTCCTTCGTGAGCTGGAAGTTCTCCTCATAGGGAAGCGAGGAGCCGTCGACCATGACGGAGGGGAAACCGGCCTTGACGCCCTTGACGGCGATCTCGTAACCAGCGGAGTGATCCTGGTGGACGGCGACGGGCACGCTCGCGCGCTCGGCGTAATAGCGGGCGGCGAAGGCGATGATGTCGAGGGCACAGTGGTCCTCGAAGCCGGGCCAGTACTGGATGATGATAGGCATGTGCTCATCCTCGGCGGCCTGGATCGCATAACGGATGGTCTCCGTGTTGATGACGTTGATCGCGGGCACGCCATAGTGGTGCTCGGTCGCATGTTGAAGAAGCTCGTTGACCTTGATGAGAGACATCTTTGTCTTCCTTTCACTTTGATAACCATTGGATTGGACAGTTCTCAGCTCGTCAGCTGGCTGAACACGAAGAGAAGTGCGAGGCAGGCGCTTGCAAAGCGCGGTGGAGCCTATGCGGCCGACTGGCCCTCAGGCTGTGGCGCCGCGCTTCGACGCCACAGTACGTACGCCACAAGAGCAACGACCGCAGCAATCGTTGAAGCGAGGGCGAAGGCTAGAAAACCCGCGTGCGTGCCGAGCGCGTCGCACGCCCAACCGCCAAACAGGTTCGCAACCACGACGGACAGACCGCTCTGGACCATCGCGAAGGCGCTCTGACCTCGAGCGCGACAATCCTCGTAGGTGTGGTTGGCAATGTAGGTAACGCAGGAGTAGTAAACGGTCATGTAACTCACGCTCTGCAGCAGCTGGCCGCAGATCATGACCGGGACAATGCCGGTGCCCACGAGCACGAGCCTAAGCGCCGCCATGAAGCAGGAAAAGATCAGGAGGTTCATCTCGCCGAAGCGCCTGACCAGCTTGGAGGAAACGAGCAGGATGGGGATCTCGCTCGCAGCGGAGACCGCGCTCAGGACGCCCACGAGGTTCTGGCCCTCGCCAAGCTCGACCGCGTAGCGGCCCAAGAACGCCCCGATGAAGCCAATCGCAGCCGAGCTGATGAAGGCGAAGACCAAGACGAAGGCGATCTCGTTGCTGGTGAACAGCGAGAGGAGGCCCTTTCCGTGGGAGACCTTGGGATCGTCCGCGGCATTGGCGCGAACTCCCGCCTCGGGGAGGCGCCACATGTGAGCCGCGAAGGCCACCAGCGCAGCGGAGACCACCACGAACTGGATTTGAGGAGCCACGTCAAGCAACCTACCGACGATCAGGACAACGATGGCGTAGCCGATGGTGCCACCCATGCGTATGCGAGAAAAGTCCAGGCCAGAGCGATCCGCGAGCTCGATGACGAGGGAGTCGCTCAGGGGCAGGAGCCCCGAGAAGAACGCCGAGAACGCAAAGGTCACGAGAAGGACCGGGGCGAACGTCGACGCCAGGTAATACAGCGGAGCGAGTGCCGCCGCCGCAAGGCAGAGGGCCACGATGACCGCTCGGCGGCGCCCGAGCTTGTCGGCGATCGTCGACCAGAGCGGCTGGATGGCGAGCGCGCACACCGGGGTCGCCGCGAGGAGGATGCCGGTCTCGGCCGCGCTGAGGCCGAGGCTCGCGTAGTGAGCGGAGAGGAACGGCGAGTACACGCCCGCGCAGACCCAGTAGAGGACGTTCGC
>CAJKGV010000092.1:0-7195 GCA_905199455.1 Collinsella aerofaciens
CGTACTGCTCGCTATGTCGATCGTGCTGGTTCCCTTTTCGCTCGTGGGACCGTTGCGGACATTGGCGCTCGTTGTGCCCATGATTGCCGCCCGTTGCGCGCTGTTTTTCGAGCAGCTGTTTGCCGCCGTGCCGGGTGCATCCGTGAGCGTGCCGCCCGATAGCATGTGGATTTACCTAGTGCCGTGTTTGCTGGCGGTTCTGCTTGTCCGGTGGCCGCGTCCCCGTGCACGTCCTATGGCGGTGGGGCTTGCATGCCTGGTGCTCTTGGCTGCGATTCCGTACGTCTACTGGGATCGATTCGCTCCGCCTTCGGTGACGGTGCTCGATGTGGGCCAGGCCGATGCGATTCTTATCCGCCAGGGCGGCGCAGTAGCACTCGTCGACTGCGGACTCGACGAGCGCGTGGTGGCGGCGTTGGTCCGCAATAACGTGCACCATATCGATGCCGTCTTTGTGACGCATTGGGATGAGGACCACTGGGGTGGTCTGCCTGCCGTGCTCGAACAGTTTTCGGTCGGAACGATTGCCGTGGCGGCGGATGCGCTGGAGGATGCTCCTGCCGAGGTATTGAACCGACCTGGCGTGGAGTATCGGCAGGTGCGCCGTGGGGATACGGTCGATATCGGCTCATTTTGCGCCCGCGTGATGTGGCCATTCGAGTCCGTGGATGGCGAGGGAAATGAGGATTCGCTTGTCCTGCTGCTCTCTTATGTTCAGGAAGGCAAGGGCCTGTGTATGCTCCTCACCGGTGATGCCGAGCTCGACCAAGAACGGGAATTCGTGCAGGAGGTGGGGGATATCGACGTACTTAAACTTGGGCATCACGGCTCTAAGGTTTCAGTTGATGGTGAGTTGCTGGACGTCCTGAAGCCCGAGCTTTCCCTCGCGAGCGCGGGCGAGGGGAATCGATACGGCCATCCGTCCGACGCCTGCATCGATGCCGTTAAGGAAGCGGGCGGCGTGTTCGCGTGCACTATCGAACACGGCGACATTACCGTCACGCCGACTGCGAATGGCTTTGCGATGCGATGCCAGCGACCGTGACGACGTCGTTGGCGTGTGGTGGGCCCCTGGGCTAGAATGGCACGGAGCGAATACGAAGGCCTGCGGGAGGGGAGCGCAATGTCCGAAACCGGTCTGCTGCCGGCATATCTGATCGTCGGTACCGACGGAGTCAAGCGCGATCACGCCGTCTCGCGTATGAAAGCGCGTCTGGAAAAGTCGGGGATGGTCGAGTTCAACCTCGACGAGCGCGACATGACCAAGGACCCCGATATCGAGTCCATTATCGGATCGCTTAACACCTTTCCGATGGGCAGCGAGTTTCGCCTGGTAATCCTTGACGGCTGTTCAAAGCTCGCCAAGGCGGTCTCGGAGCCGCTCGTCGAGTATCTGGCAAGTCCCAGCCCCACAACGGTCTGCCTCATCATCGCCGACTCGCTTGCCAAGAACACGCGCCTGTATAAGGCGATCGCCAAGATCGACAAGAAGGCCGTGATCGATTGCTCCGGCACCAAGCGCTGGGAGCTACCGCGCCGTGTGCAGCAGATGGCGACGCAGCACGGCAAGTCGATCTCGACGGCGGCCGCCGAGGAACTTGTCTCGCGTTCGGGTGAAAACACTCGCATGCTCGATAACGACTTGGCTAAGCTTGCCCAGATGGTCGAGGCGCCGCAGATTGAGCTTGCCGACGTTGAGCGCTGGATTGTACGTACGGCCGAGGTTCAACCCTGGGACTTTCTCAATGCGGTCTCGGCCCGTGACATGCGACGCTCGCTCGAGCTCTTCAATCTACTGCCCGCCAAGAGCTACGTGTGGACTTACACATTGCTGTGCGGCCGCATCCGCGAGCTTATCGTTGCCAAGGCGCTCGATGCGCGCGGACAGGGTCGTGAGTTGGCCGCAACACTTAAGCTCCAGTCCTGGCAGGTCAAGAATCACCTGACCTGGGCACGTCGCTTTTCGATGGCAGAGCTCGTTGCCGCGCTCGAGGGCGCGGTCGATGTGGAGCTCGCGCTGAAGGGTTCGGCCGATTCTCAGACCGCGCTTTTGCTCTGGATTACGAACATCTTGAGAAAATCGTGATGATACCTGCCTATTTGACAAATTCGTTCTATCCCTTTGAGGGGGAGCGTGCTATAGTAGGCGCTTGCATGACCTCACCGTGTCTCAGAGGTGTCATACATTTTTTGCAAGGAACTCGAAAGGAACTCCAGAAGTGGCAAACATCAAGTCTCAGAAGAAGCGTATCCGCACCAATGAGGCAGCTCGCATGCGTAACAAGGCTGTCAAGTCCGAGCTCAAGACGCTGACCAAGCACGTCCAGTCCGCCGTCGCCGAGGGCGACGCCGAGAAGGCCCAGGCTGCCCTCAAGACCGTCACCAAGCGTCTCGACATGGCTGCCGCCAAGCATGTTATCCACAAGAACCAGGCTTCCAACCGCAAGTCCGGTCTTGCCAAGCTCGTGAACAGCATCAACGCCTAAGTTGTAAATTTCACACCACACAGATTACGCGCATAAATGGAGCCTGTTTTATGGAACAGGCTCCATTTTTTGTACCGCTCGGGTAAGATAGTCCGCATGAATACTTCAATTGACATTTCCCACATCCGCAACTTCTCGATCGTTGCGCACATTGACCATGGCAAGTCCACGATCAGCGACCGCATCCTCGAGCTCACCCATACCGTCGACGAGCGCGACATGGAGTCGCAGCTGCTCGACACCATGGATATCGAGCGCGAGCGCGGCATTACGATCAAGTCCAATGCCGTCCGCGTTTCCTATGACGCCGACGATGGTGAGACGTATCAGTTCAATCTGATCGATACGCCGGGCCACGTGGACTTCACCTACGAGGTCTCGCGTTCGCTGGCTGCTTGCGAGGGTGCGGTACTCGTCGTCGACGCTACGCAGGGCGTCGAAGCGCAGACCGTCTCCAACGCGACGCTCGCCATGAACGCCAACTTGGACATTGTTCCGGCCATCAACAAGATTGACCTTCCCTCGGCGCACCCCGACGAGGTCAAGACCGAGATCGAGGATGACCTCGCGATCCCTGCCGACGATGCCGTGTGTGTCTCGGGCAAGACCGGCGAGGGTATCCACGATCTGCTGGAGTCCATTGTCTTTTTGATCTCGCCGCCCAAGGGCGATGCGAACGCGCCGCTCAAGGCACTCATCCTGGATTCGTATTTCGACGAGTATCGCGGCGTCGTCGCCACGGTGCGCATCTTTGACGGTTCCATCAAAAAGGGCGATACCCTGCGCATGATGCAGGCAAAGGGCGACTTTTTGGTCGATGGCGTGGGCGTCAAGCGTCCCGCCGAGACTCCGGTCGATGCGCTGACGGTCGGCGAGGTGGGCTACGTGGTCACGGGCCTGAAGGACCCCGAGGCCGTGCGCGTGGGCGATACCCTCACGTGGGCGTCGAATCCCTGCCCCGAGCCGCTTCCCGGCTACCGCGAGGCTAAGCCCATGGTCTATACGGGCCTGTTCCCGATCGATAACAAGGACTATGAGAACCTGCGTGACGCGCTCGATAAGCTGCACGTCAACGACCCGTCGTTGGTGTGGGAGCCCGAGACCTCGGTGGCGCTCGGCTTTGGCTTCCGTGTGGGCTTCCTGGGCCTGCTGCACATGGAAGTCGTCAAGGAACGCCTGGAGCGCGAGTTCAATCTGGACCTCATTGCCACGAGCCCCTCGGTTGACTATCACGTCTACAAGACTGACGGAGAGATGATTGATGTCCGTAGCCCGCAGGATCTTCCCGAGGCCACGCGCATCGAGCGTATCGAGGAACCCTACCTCAAGGCTAAGATCATCTGCCCGCCCGAGTATACGGGTGCCGTCATGCAGCTCGCTATCGAGCACCGTGGCATTACAACCGACATGATCCATCTCACGAGCAAATCGGTCGAGATGCGCTTTGACATGCCGCTCGCCGAGCTCATCCTGGACTTCTTTGACCAGCTCAAGAGTCGTACCAAGGGCTATGCCTCGCTCGACTACGAGTTCAACGAGTACCGTCCCTCCGAGCTCGTTAAGCTCGATATCTTGCTTTCGGGCGATGAGGTGGACGCGCTGTCGTTTATCGTCCACAAGGACAAGGCCTATGGCCTGGCCCGTGGCCTGTGCGACAAGCTTAAGGAGATCATCCCGCGTCAGCTGTTCGAGGTGCCCATCCAGGGTGCTATCGGCAATAAGATCATTGCCCGCTCCACCGTCAAGGCGCGTCGCAAGGACGTGCTTGCTAAGTGCTACGGCGGCGATATCTCGCGTAAGCGCAAGCTGCTCGAGAAGCAGAAAGAGGGCAAGAAGCGCATGAAGGCCATCGGATCGGTCGAGGTCCCGCAGGAGGCCTTTATGGCGATCCTCAAGGTGGACGAGTAGGTCTATGGCGCTTTCTGAATACAGCAAGCGGCTGCTGGGCGCCTATGCCGAGCAGCCGTTCCTTATGGCTCCCATGGCGGGCGTGACCGACCCTGCCTACCGCATCATGTGCCGCCGTCGCGGTGCCAACCTTGCCTACAGCGAGATGGTGAGCGTGGCGGGCCTTGCCTATGCCAGCAACAAGACCTGGCGCCTGGTGCTACCGGCCGACGAGGAGCAGCAGATTTGCGTGCAACTCTTCGGCTCCAAGCCCGATCAGTTTGCGAGCGCCGTCGCTGCCGTCGAGGAGCGCGTTGGCGATCGCCTGTCGCTCATCGATATCAATATGGCATGCCCCGCCCGCAAGGTTGTTACCAAGGGCGAGGGCTCGGCGCTCATGCGCACGCCCGATCTGGCGGAGAAGATCGTCGAGGCCACGGTGGGCGCGGCGCACGTGCCCGTGACCGTCAAGATTCGCAAAGGCTTTTATGCCGAGGACCGCAATGCCGCGACATTTGCCCAGATGCTTGAGGGCGCAGGGGCTGCCGCAGTCGCCGTGCATGGTCGTTGCGCCACGCAGCTCTACACCGGCCAGGCCGATTGGTCGGTCGTCGATGAGGTCGCAGATGCCGTTGAGATTCCCGTGATCGGTTCGGGTGATGTGTTCACCGCCGAGGATGCCGCGGTGCATCTGCGAAACTCGGGTGCCAGCGCGGTGTTTATCGCGCGCGGCATCTACGGGAACCCGTGGGTGTTTGGCGATGCTCGCGCTCTTGCGCTCGATGGCACACCGGTGCCGGCGCGCAGCTCTGTCGAGCGCCTGGACGCCCTGCGTGAGCACCTAACGCTGACGCATGAGCTCCTGCCGCTCATGTCGCGTGCCCGTACGTACGCAAGCTGGTACTTAAAAGGCATGCCCCATGCCGCCGCTTGGCGTGCCCATGTGGTGCGCTGCTCCACGTATGAGGAGTTTATGGCGCTGGTCGATGAGATCGAGCATGATGTGGTGGCCTGCGAGGCTGCCCTTGCCGCCGGCGAATCGGTGCCCCCTCATCCGCTGGAGGCTTAAGGGTGGCCGTTACCGCGCTGTACGTGCACGTGCCGTTCTGTGCCCAAAAGTGCCGCTACTGCGACTTCGACTCGCGCAGCTTTGCTGCGTGTGATTTGGATGCCGCGCTTGATTCCTATTTTGAGCAGTTGTATGCGCGCCTCGATTCCTTTGGCGACGCCGGGGCGCTTGCGCAGGTCCGCACGGTCTATACTGGCGGCGGCACGCCATCACTGGCAGGGGAGCGCCTGGTGGAACTTGCCCGGCGTATCTCCATGTGGTGCAAACCCGTTGAATTTACTTGCGAAGCCAATCCTGAGTCCCTGACCGCTAAGCTCGCCACCGCGCTTGCCGAGGCGGGTGTCACGCGCATCTCTCTGGGCGTGCAAACCCTCGACAATACCGAGCTGGCCGCTATTGGCCGCATTCACGATGCTAATCGGGCACTTGCGGCTATCGCGACGGTGAAGGAAGCTGGTCTCGATGTGTCGTGCGACCTGATGTGCGGACTTCCCGGGCAGACCGCAGCGAGTTGGAAGCGTACGCTCGAGGGCGTGCTGGCGGCGGTTCCGCATCATGTGTCGGTTTACCCGCTCACGCTCGAGGTGGGGACGCCCCTCTATCGCATGGCGTGCCGTGACGAGTCGCTCGAGCCCGACGAGGATTTTCAGGCCGCCTGCATGGACGTGGCGCGCGAGCTCCTGGGTGCCGCCGGCTATCACCCGTATGAGGTGGCGAGCTACGCGCTCGACGGCCATGAATGCGCCCATAACATTGCCTACTGGACCGGACAGGGTTACCTGGGTCTGGGCCGCTCTGCCGCCGGCATGCTCGATGCTGGGGACTTCGCTCGCTTGGCCGGGCTGTTTTGCGGCGCACTTGCTCGAGGCGACGCGTATCGCGTGCGTCTGGTACAGCGCGACGATGCTGCGACGACGTTTGATGCCGAGTGTCTGTCGCAGCGCGAGGCAGCAGCCGAGGATTTGATGCTCGCCTGTCGCATGACGCGCGGCGTTGGGTCTGACCTGTTGGTTCGCTCGGCAAACATTATCCCCGAGGACGAGCTGGCGGCGGCTTGCGACCGCGCGCTCGAGTTGGGCCTTGCCTCCTGGGTGTCCGATGATGTTAAAGGGCATGCGGGGCGCGTTACATCGAAAGATGTTATCGAAGGCCGCACTCGCGCCCGTCTGGCTCCCACCCACTTGGGTTGGCTCGATGGAAATGTGCTGTTCGAGCTGTTTTGGGGTCTAGCTTAGGCCGCTCGGGTAGAATTACCGCAATATATACGCTGCTGTGAGCAGGAGGTTGCCGCGCATGGCGACGATGAACGAAAAAGATTACTACGAGATCCTGGGCGTCTCCAAGGACGCCACCTCGCGTGATATACAAAAGGCTTTCCAGCAAAAGGCCCGCAAGCTCCATCCGGACGTCAATAAAGAGCCGGATGCCGAGGAAAAGTTTAAAGAGGTTTCCGAGGCCTACGCCGTGCTTTCGGATGAACAAAAACGTGCGCGCTACGACGCCATGCGTTCTGGCAATCCCTTTGCCGGTGCTCCTACGGCTTCGCCCTATGGTGGCGGCTACGCCGGCAGCACGGGCTATGGCAATCCCTTTGAGGGCGGCTTTCCCTTTGGTGGCGCCTGGGGCCAGCAGCGTCGCGGCCAGGCTGCCTACAATCCCGAGAACGGCGCCAACGTGGTCGTCGATATCAAACTCGACGCCAAGGAGGCCAAGGGCGGTGCCCGCAAGACCGTCCGCTACACGCGCTTCGATA
>CAJKGV010000093.1:0-7183 GCA_905199455.1 Collinsella aerofaciens
TGCTCAACCCCGGCGACGAGGTCATTATTCCCACGCCGGCCTTTGGCCTGTACGAAAGCATCGTCGTGGCCAACCACGCCAAAGCAGTCTTTTTGGATACGGAGCCTGCGCAATTTCAGATTGACGAGGATGCGCTTCGTGCTTGCGTGACGCCGGCGACCAAGGCCATCGTCATCTGCTCGCCCAACAATCCTACGGGTTGCATCCTCGACGCGGCATCGCTCGACGCCGTGGCACGCGTGGCAGAGCAGGCAGGCATCTACGTGGTCTGCGACGACGTATACAACCGCTTGGTCTACGCGGACGGCTACGAGCGCTTCGCCCAGCGACACCCGGAGCTGCGCGAGCAGACGGTCGTCATCGAGAGCTTCTCCAAGCCCTGGGCCATGACCGGCTGGCGCCTGGGCTGGCTCGCAGCGGCAGCCCCTGTCATCGCCGAGATCGCAAAAGCCCACCAATACCTAGTATCGAGCGCCGTCTCCTTTGAGATGGATGCCGCAACGCGAGCCCTCACCGTCGACCCAACCCCCATGCTCAAAGTCTACCGAGCCCGCCGCGAACGCGTGCTCGTAGCCTTAAACGCCATGGGCCTCGACGTAGTGGAACCGGCAGGCGCCTTCTACGCCTTCCCCAGCATCAAACAATTCGGCCTAACAAGCGAAGACTTCTGCATCAAAGCCATCAAAGAGGCAAACGTAGCCCTAGTCCCCGGAAACTGCTTCGGAACCGAAGGCCACATCCGCCTCAGCTACTGCGTCTCCGACCAAGATCTGGACGAAGGCCTAAATCGCCTGTCCACCTTCATTTCAACCCTGTAGCCATCAGGGACGCAACACATCAGCCCACCGACTTAAGGCTTATGAGTGGGGGCGCCGGCCAACGGGAAACCGGGCTGCCCCAAAGTCACCGCAGGCCGCGCCGCCGAAGGCCAGGCGCAAGGTTTTCGTAGATTCCGCACGAGCCGAAGAGCACTTAATGTGCTCTTCGTGCGAGCCCAGGACCTGACCGAGCGAAAACCTTGCGCCTGGCCTTCGGCGGCGCGGCCGGATGGTGGAATTGTGTGCAGCCCGGTTTCCCGTTGACCGACGCCGGGGTCCCCGCCATAATACTTTCGGTTCACGCACGAATCCGCTGCCAGAGACAGCCGGCGCAAACGGGTCTTACCCGCGAGCTTAATGGGACTTCCCGCCAGCCGAGGTGGTCGAGTAGATATGTCTTCTCGCCCCCGTCGCTCATGCAGCGCGGGGGCTTTCTTTTTGGACATGCCCCCGTCACGTCCTTGTGGCGGACCGTGCCCGGAAAGAATTCGAGGAGGTGTAATTCATGCCCCAGCAGTACAAAATCGACAAGGTTGCAGAGATCGAGTCCCGTATCGCCGAGAACGCCGGTCTGTTCGTCGTCAACTACAACGGTCTGACGGTTAAGCAGGCTCAGGAGCTGCGTCATCAGCTTCGCGAGTGCGGCGCCGAGATGAAGGTCTACAAGAACAACCTGGTCAAGATCGCCCTCAAGAACCAGGAGCAGCCCGAGATCGACGAGATCCTCGCCGGCCCCGTCGCTTATGTGTTCTACGAGACCGAGCCGGTCGAGGCCGCTAAGGCCCTTAAGGACTTCTCTGCTAAGTCCAAGGGCGTCCTTGAGATCAAGGGCGGTATCTCCGACGGCAAGGCCGTTTCCGCTGATGATGTTAAGGCTATCGCCGAGCTGCCCACCAAGGATCAGCTTCTCGGCCAGATCGCCGGTCTCATCTCCGGTTTCGCTCGCGACATCGCTGTCTGCGTCAACGGCGTTTCCTCTGGTCTCGCTCGTTCGATCCAGCAGGTCTCCGAGCAGAAGGCAGCCTAGTCGCTGTTTTCACCCGCGGCGGCAACGCCGCACCCCTGGCGCATTCGCGCCGTGTTTTAACTGATCTCCGTGCACAGACACGGAAACCGAAAGGACTTAGAAATGGCTAAGCTTACCACCGATGAGATCATCGATGCTCTTAAGGAAATGACCCTTCTCGAGGCTTCCGAGCTCGTCAAGGCTATCGAGGACACCTTCGGCGTTTCCGCCGCTGCTCCTGCTGCTGTTGTCGCCGCTCCCGCTGCTGGCGCTGCTGAGGCCGAGGAGAAGACCGAGTTTGACGTCGTGCTCGAGGGCTTCGGCGACAACAAGATCCAGGTCATCAAGGCCGTCCGTGAGCTCACCAACCTTGGCCTGAAGGAGGCCAAGGAGGTCGTCGAGGGCGCTCCCAAGGCTGTTCTCGAGGGTGCCAAGAAGGAGGACGCCGAGGCTGCCAAGGAGAAGCTCGAGGCTGCTGGCGCTGCTGTCACCCTCAAGTAATCAGGCTTTCTCGCCAGATTTCTTTGCAGACGGGGTTCGCATTGCGAGCCCCGTCTTTTTTGTTTTTCGGTCCCTCGACATCGGTTGCTCAAACTGCCATGTTCTGTGATTTGCGTCGTATCGGCTGCCTTGCCGTTGGGCAATAAAATTGCACCATTCGAGCAATAATTTGCGTTGACCTGCTGAAGAATTGTCTCTGCCTTGTAGTGACATATAGTTCCAGCGGTAAGATGCTTGGGTATCGCAATTTGGTCTGCGGCTGTGTGCCGCACGCATGGGGCGCTTTTGCGCCTGCGAAAGGATCCTTGAATAACATGAAGGCAATCATCCCCGCCGCCGGGCTTGGCACGCGTTTTCTGCCTGGCACCAAGTGCACCCCCAAAGAGATGCTGCCGGTTCTCGACAAGCCGGTCATCCAGTATGTCGTTGAGGAGGCGCTCGATCCCGAGGAGGTCGACGACGCCATCATCGTTACTTCTCCCGGTAAGCCCGAGCTACTGAACTACTTCCAGCCCGATCGCTCGCTCGAGAACCTGCTGCGCGAGCGCGGCAAGAACGCCTATGCCGACGCCGTCGCCCACGCTGGCGGTATGCCGGTCGACTTCCGTTATCAGTACGAGCCCAAGGGCCTCGGTCATGCCATTCGCTCTGCTGCCGACGCCGTGGCAGGGGAGAACTTCCTGGTTCTTCTGGGCGACTACGTTGTGCCTAACCGCGACATCTGCGACAAGATGCTCGCCGTTTCCAAGGAGCACGGTGGCGCTTCGGTTATCGCCGTCGCTGCTTGCTCGCCCGAGGAAGTCAGCCGCTACGGCGTTATCGCCGGCGAGCGCGTCGGTTCGCTCGAGGGCGCCGAGGGCGTTGCCGATGCCGAGCCGGGCGCTGTCTGGCGCATCGGCGGTCTGGTCGAGAAGCCTGCTCCCGAGGCGGCTCCGTCCAACCTGTACATCGTCGGTCGTTACCTGCTGAGCCCGCTGGTCATGGACCTGCTCGCTGATCAGCAGGCCGGTAAGGGCGGCGAGATCCAGCTTACCGACGCCATGGCCCGCTCGCTCGACCGCGAGGCCATGTACGCTGTCGTCATCGACCCGCTCTCGGGCTACGACACCGGTACCCCGTCTGGCTGGATGGCCACCAACGCCCTCATGGCCGCAAGCGATCCTCGCTTTGCCAGCGCCTTCTGGGACGCTATCGACGAGCGCGGCGGCTTGATGCGCAAGTAAGCCTTCGGTCATCGACATTTACGGGTGCGGACTTCGGTCTGCACCCGTTTTTTATGCGAGCTACAGCTTAGCCCCGGAAAGTGCGACCCACAATTTGGTCGAATTCTGGGATGCGCTTTCCGGTTGGGGCCTCTAGCGGAAACTACGACCCGGAATATCGGCTCAGAACGGGATATGCTTTCCCAAACAGGGCTCAACCGGAAACTGCGACCCAGTTTGGGGCCTCAAAACGGGACGCACTTTCCGCCTGACCAACCCTCGCCGTCATTTCGCCGTTCAGCGGCTCGCACCAGCGGTCTCGTTCACATAAAATATATGAACAGGTGTTCGATACATACCTATCTACCTGCATCTTTTCTGTCGAAAAACTTTGCTACTCCAAAAACTCAATCGCGTCAAGGCTTTTCTTGCTCAACGGTCGGTACCTGATAAACTATTAGGTTGCGATAACTGGCGAAGCTATGCCTCGCCAACCCACCGAGCATTTCCGTGAAGGAGGAAAAACCTGGTGACCTACGCATACACTGCCACTGAGCGCAAGCGCGTCAGCTTCGGGAAAATCCCGGAGGCCATGGAGCTCCCCAACCTTATCTCTGTTCAAAGGGAATCCTTTGAGCGTTTTAAGGACGAGGGTCTTCGTGAGGCGTTCAAGGAATCCAGCCCCATCCAGAGCCAGAACCATGTTCTCGAGGTTACCTTCGGCGAGCATCAGTTCGGCGACCCCGCGCACACCGTCGAGGAGTGCCGCGAGAAGGATATGACCTATCAGGCTCCGCTTCTGACCGACGTCCGTCTCACCAACAAGGAGACCGGCGAGATCAAGGAGCAACTCGTCTTCATGGGCGACTTCCCCATGATGACCGATCAGGGCACCTTCATCATCAACGGTACCGAGCGTATCGTCGTCTCGCAGCTCGTCCGCTCCCCGGGCGTGTACTACAGCTCCGAGATGGATTCGGGCAAGCAGATCTACAAGGCCCAGATCATCCCGTCCCGCGGTGCCTGGCTTGAGTTCGAGGTCGACAAGCGCGACCAGCTCATGGTCTCCATCGACCGTAAGCGCAAGCAGAGCGCCACGATGTTCCTGCGCGCCCTTGGCATCGCCGTCACCAACGACGACATCATCGAGCTGCTCGGTAACTCCGATGTGATCAAGCGCACCCTCGAGCGCGATACCGCCCTTACCCGCGAGGATGCTCTTATCGAGATCTACCGTCGCCTGCGCCCGGGCGAGCCTCCCACCGTGGACGCTTCCCGCAGCCTGCTCGAGGGCCTTCTCTTTAACCCGCAGCGCTACGATCTGGCCCGCGTCGGTCGCTACAAGGTCAACAAGAAGCTCAACCTCACCACCGAGGAAGAGGTCACGGTGCTCACCGACGAGGATATCGTCGCTACGCTGCGCTACCTGCTGTCCCTCGCTGCCGGCGAGCAGGGCTTCAAGGTCGACGACATCGACCACTTTGGCAACCGCCGCATCCGTACCGTCGGCGAGCTCGTCGCCAACCAGTTCCGTATCGGCATGAGCCGTATGGAGCGCGTCGTCCGTGAGCGCATGAGCTCCCAGGACATCGACGAGATCACCCCGCAGTCGCTCATCAACATCCGCCCGATCGTGGCCTCCATCAAGGAGTTCTTCGGTTCCTCGCAGCTCTCGCAGTTCATGGACCAGGCGAACCCCCTGACCGGTCTGACCCACAAGCGCCGTCTGTCCGCACTCGGCCCTGGCGGTCTTGCCGGCCACAAGTCGGGCTCCAGCCGCCGTACCAACGTGCCGACGGCCGTCCGCGACGTTCACAACTCGCACTACAGCCGCATGTGCCCGATCGAGACCCCCGAAGGCCCCAACATCGGCCTGATCGGTTCGCTCGCCCTCTACGCCCGCGTCAACGAGTACGGCTTCATCGAGGCTCCGTTCCGCCGCGTCGAGAACGGCGTTGCCACCGACCAGATCGACTGGATGACCGCTGACGAGGAAGAGAAGCACGTCATCGCGCCGGCCAACACGCCGCTCGATCCCAAGACCAACGAGTTCATCACGACCGATGCCGAGGGCAAGATCGTCCGTCCGCACACCGTAATCGCCCGTACCCGCGACTTCGACGGCTCCTTCGGCGCTCCTGCCGACGTGCCCGTCGAAGACGTCGACTACATGGACGTCTCGCCGCGTCAGATGCTCTCCGTCGCAGCCACGCTGATTCCGTTCCTCGAGCACGACGACGCCAAGCGTACGCTCATGGGCGCCAACATGCAGCGTCAGGCCGTGCCGCTGGTTCACCCTGCCGCTCCCTATGTCGGTACCGGCATGGAGCGTCGCGCCGCCCTGGACTCTGGCGAGGTCACCCTGGCCAAGAACGCCGGCGAGGTCATCTTTGCCGACGCTTCCAAGATTATCGTCAAGCATGCCGGCGGCATGGACGAGTATCACCTGGCCAAGTACCAGCGCTCCAACCAGTCCACCTGCATCAACCACCGTCCGCTCGTGCGCGTCGGTGACACCGTTGAGCAGGGCGAGCCTCTGGCCGACGGTCCTTCGACCGATCACGGCGAGCTCGCGCTGGGCCAGAACCTCACCGTGGCATACATGCCGTGGGAAGGCTTTAACTATGAGGACGGTATCGTCGTGTCCGAGCGCCTGGTGGCCGAGGACCTGCTGACGACCATCAATATCACCCGTCACGAGATCGACGCCCGCGACACCAAGCTCGGCCCCGAGGAGATCACCCGCGAGATCCCGAACCTCTCCGAGGACATGCTTGCCAACCTCGACGAGGACGGCATCATCCGCATCGGCGCCGAGGTCGGCCCTGGCGACATCCTGGTCGGCAAGGTCACGCCTAAGGGCGAGAGCGCTCTGACCGCCGAGGAGCGCCTGCTGCGCGCCATCTTCGGTGCCAAGGCCCACGATGTCCGTGACACCTCCCTTAAGATGCCTCACGGCGCTTACGGCCGCGTCATCGACGTCGTCCGCTTTAGCCGCGAGAACGGCGACGACCTGGCCCCCGGCGTCAACGAGCAGGTGCGCGTCTACGTCGCCCAGCGTCGTAAGATCCAGCAGGGCGATAAGATCGCCGGCCGCCACGGCAACAAGGGTGTTATCTGTAACGTTCTGCCGGTCGAGGACATGCCCTACATGGCTGACGGTACCCCGATCGACGTTATCCTCAACCCGCTGGGCGTTCCTTCGCGTATGAACGTCGGCCAGCTGCTCGAGTGCCACCTTGGCTGGGCTGCTGCCTGCGGTTGGGATACCGAGCAGGCCGACTCCGACAAGTACGTCCCCGGTCCGTTCTTCACCGCGACGCCCGTCTTCGACGGCGCCAAGGAGGACGAGATCGCCGAGGTCATCCGTCGTGCCAACAAGAACATGCTCAACAAGGCCACCGCTGCCTTTGGCGATCACATGCGCCCCGAGTTCGTCACCCAGCTTGACGAGCGCGGCAAGACCCGTCTGTTCGACGGCCGTACCGGCGAGGAGTTCCGCGAGCCCATTACCGTGGGTACGTCCTACATCCTCAAGCTCGGCCACATGGTCGACGACAAGATCCACGCCCGTTCGACTGGCCCTTACAGCCTGGTTACCCAGCAGCCTCTGGGCGGC
The DNA here is from genome assembly GCA_905199455.1 of Collinsella aerofaciens. GTDB lineage: Bacteria > Actinomycetota > Coriobacteriia > Coriobacteriales > Coriobacteriaceae > Collinsella > Collinsella aerofaciens_AW. Next base: position 7,147 of record CAJKGV010000093.1, read on the forward strand.
AAGGCCCAGTTCGGCGGCCAGCGCTTCGGCGAGATGG
>CAJKGV010000094.1:0-7166 GCA_905199455.1 Collinsella aerofaciens
TAGAGGAAGCTTTCGCGCGGCATGTCGTGGCGGCGCTCTTCGCGGTTGGCGCGGTGCGTGGCAGTGCGCTTAAAGCCGTGCAGCTCGTAGAACTTCCATGAGCAGTTGGAGTCGGTGTACAGGTGCGCTCTCGTTGCCCCGCGCGAGGACAGGTGCGAGACCGCGGCGTCGAGCAGAACCGAGCCTACGCCCAGGCCATGGACATCGCGATCCACGGCAAGCAGCGTGACCTCGTTGTCGTGTGGCAGGGGGCTGCTTTCGAGCAGACGGTTGTTGGTGCGGATGGTTGCGCGCACAAACGAGAGATACTCGGCGCAGGCATCGGGCTCCAGCTCACGCATCTGCGATAGCAGCGCGCGCTCGGTATCCATCCAATGTTCATTGACGGTGGCGCCGGAGCTTTGCCCCGCACGCGCGAGTGCAATGCCGCGCGCCTCGCCGTCAATCACCGCAACCTGCGAAAACGTCGATGACGAAAGGCAGTAGGCAAGGTCGCACGCGGCCTCAAGGCGGTTGTACTCATCGTTATCCGAATTGTTATGCCAAAGCTGCTGCAGAATCAGCGCGATGGCGTCGAAGTCTTCGGTGTCAAACGGTCGGTAGAGAACCCGCGAGACCATGGTGCCTCTTTCTTTTGCGGATGCATATCGAGCACAGTTCTACCACGCCATTGGCATCGAATTATGGTGCCCCTGTGTTCCATGAACTCACCGCGCCCGGTGCCGCGCCCATGCCCTCCGCTCGCAAGCTTTTTCTGCACATGCCGCCGTTGCGGGGTGCATCGACGCGCTCGATGCGCTACATTGAATCAGTATTTTCAATGCCGCTGCGCGAGCGCTGCAGATCGACGTATCACCGACTCACAGAGCACGGCGGCGTACCAGACAGGAGGACTGCATGGGATCTGATGTGAAGATCGCACGCGCGTTGATCTCGGTTACCGATAAGACGGGCGTCGTCGATTTCGCACGGACGCTGGTCGATGACTTTGGCGTCGAGATCATCTCTACGGGCGGCACGGCTCGTGCCATCGAGGACGCGGGCGTTCCCGTAACCCCCATCGAGGAGTTCACGGGCTATCCCGAGATGATGGACGGCCGCGTTAAGACCCTGCACCCCAAGGTTCACGGCGCGCTGCTGGCCCGCCGCGATTCCGAGCAGCACATGCAGGAGGCCGCTCAGCACGGCATTAAGCTGATCGACCTGGTCGTCGTCAACCTGTACGAGTTCGAGAAGACCGTTGCCAACCCCGAGGTCACCTTCGCGGACGCCATCGAGCACATCGACATCGGCGGTCCCTCCATGCTGCGCTCTGCTGCCAAGAACGCCACGAGCGTTACCGTCATCTCCGATCCGGCCGACTACGACGCCGTCCTGGCCGAGATGCACGAGACCGGCGGTTGCACCACGCTTTCCACCCGTCGTCGCCTGCAGGTGAAGGTCTACCAGACCACCGCCGCCTACGACACGGCTATCTCCCGTTGGCTTGCCGCCCAGGCAAGTGACGTGGCGGATACCTCTGCCAAGCTCGAGATTTCGCTGGAGAAGGTCGACGACCTGCGCTATGGCGAGAATCCTCAGCAGAAGGCTACGGTCTACCGCTTTGCCGAGGGTTGCGAGAACACCGCGAGCTCGCAGTTTCCGCTCGTGGGCTCCGAGCAGATCCAGGGCAAGCCGCTCAGCTACAATAACTATCTGGATGCCGATGCCGCTTGGAACCTGGTTCGCGAGTTCGACGAGCCTGCCTGCGTGATCCTCAAACACCAGAACCCCTGCGGCTCCGCCGTTGCCGAGGACATTACGTCCGCTTACGACCGCGCCTTCGCCTGCGATCCCAAGAGCGCCTTCGGCGGCATCATCGCCTGCAACCGCGAGGTTCCCTTTGAGCTGGTTGAGCATTTTGCCGATCAGAACAAGCAGTTTGTCGAGGTCATCATCGCCCCGAGCTACACTGCCGAGGCGCTCGAGCGCATGGCCAAGCGCCCCAACCTGCGCGTGCTGGCTACCGGCGGCGTGGACCACGGCGCCCAGGTGGAACTGCGCTCCATCGACGGCGGCATGCTGGTGCAGGAGGTCGACCACGTGACCGAGGACCCCGCGACCTTTACGTTCCCCACCGACCGCAAGCCCACCGATGCCGAGATGGCCGAGCTCGAGTTTGCCTGGAAGGTCTGCAAGGGCGTCAAGTCCAACGCCATCCTGGTCTCCAAGGGCAAGGCCGGCATTGGCATGGGCCCCGGTCAGCCCAACCGCGTTGACTCCGCACTGCTTGCCTGCGAGCGTGCCGAGGACTTCTGCGAGCGTGAGGGCGTGGAGAAGGGCGGTTTTGCCTGCGCAAGCGACGCATTCTTCCCGTTCCGCGACAACGTCGACGTGCTTGCCGCGCACGGCGTGACCTGCATCATCCAGCCCGGCGGCTCCAAGCGCGATGACGAGAGCATTCAGGCCTGCAACGAGCACGGCATCGCGATGGTGTTCACCGGAGCCAGGCATTTCCGTCACTAAGTTTCGCCTTGGGACAAAATAATCTCCGCAAAAGGCGGCTGCTCCGTTTGGAGGGCCGTCTTTTTGGTATAAGAGGACGGAATGACTAACACGAAAGGTATGACCATGCCCCAGATTGATGATGCCGAGCTGTTTGGCAATGCCGAGGATCAGCGTGCGTACGAGGACTTTTGCGCCAATCAGGAGGCGGTCGAGAAGTTCACGCTCGACAAGCCCGCGCTTGTCTGCCGTTGGCGCATGTCCAACAAAAAGGTGCCCATGCTCAACCGCCACATTCGCGCACTGTCCGAGCGCCTGGTGCAGGGCGAGCCGCTTACCCATAACATGCTCAGCTGGGCTAAACAGCACGTTGAGTGGTCGCTTGCCGAGGGCGATTACACTGCACACGACGGCGTACTCATGCTGGTGATCGACATCAACGGCAACGCCGCCATGACGGTGGGGGAGTACGAGCCGCTCGCCGATACGTCGGCCAAGGCGCTGCGTGCCCGTTCCGCCGAGGCCCGCTCCGAGGCCGACGAGACCGGCGTGGCGCCCGAGTTGCTCGCCGCCGTCAACAACGGCGAGCTTGCCTTTGTGGCGCCGGCGGACGAGTGCCTGTGCGGCACGGCGACGCTCATCGAGCAGCTCGCCCAGACCAAGGGCATCCCGGTCACGCGCGTAGATATTCCCGCACAGCTCAAGGGCGCCTTGTTCCTGGTGAGCGACGAGCACGGCGTGGTTCCCGCAACCGAGACGGACGCTGCGGAGGCCGACGCCGCCACGGTCGCCTTCTTTGCCGACGGCTACGAAAAGCTCCGTGCCCGCCGCTCCTAACCTCAAGGCGGGGTTGGCTTACTGAAGCGAGCGAGCGCGTTCGATGGCGTAGGCGAGCGACAGCTGCTCCATCTCCGGGGCGCATTTGTAACTCAGTCCGGTGAGGGCTGTCACCTTATCGAGGCGATATCGAATCGTGTTCGGGTGCTGGCCAGTCTGCTTGGCGGTTCGCTCGATACGTCGGTCGTTCTCGATGAATGCGGCGAGCGTTGATTCCAGTTCGCTGCCATGCTCGCTGTCGTGCTCGCGTATCGGCGAGAGAATCGCCTCCGAGAACGATCGCATCTCCGGGGTTTCCGCAAAAGGCATCACGGTTTTCAGGATGCCGAGCTGCGTATAGCGGACGGGACCCTCGGCTCGTTGACAAGATAGGCGCTGTGCGTAAATCGCCTGCGAGATCGCCTGCGCCACCGCCTCGTCTCTAAACAGAATATCGCTGATGCCGAGCCCTTCCGCTCCGCCATCGATGCCGCTAGCCTCGATGAGCTCCGTGAGCGCCTGCACGATTCGCTCCACATCGAGCGTCTGCTCCGAGTCGCTTGTCGCTACGAATAACAAACCTCCGTCATAGGGTGCCAGCATATTGTGGCATCCGGCGAGGGTCGATTTTGCACAGAGACGTTCGATTTGCAAAAACGTACGCGGGTCGAGGGGATCTGCAAACGATGCGAACAGGGCGACCGCTTCGTCCAGAAATGACGGGTTGAGGCTTCGGATGCGTCGGCAGATGGACTCGGGCGATGCGTCTGTCCTCAGGGCATCGATCTCGCGCTGTGCGAAGTCGATGGACGCGAGCTGCTCGATATGCCGTTTGACCTCATAGATGACGCTGTCAAAGAACAGTGAGTCGTCGGTCGTGAGAAAGACCGGGTAGTGCCGCGCGTTGGCGTAGCGGATGGCTTGGTCGGGAATCGGGATGTGCAGGACGTTTTTGATGATGAGACCGCTCGTTCCCTTGGCGACGAGGTACTTCACGGCTTCAGTGATGAGGTACGGGTCGTCCTTCGCATAGAGGAAAGTGCTGAGGATGATCTCGTCTGAGCTGAAGTTGACGCGCTGGTACTTGTTCTTGAGGCCGGGCATAAGTTCATAATCGAGGATCCCGACGCCAGAGACGGCACGCGAGACGCCATCGCTGCCGGCGATTAGACGGACCGACCCCTCATATTCCCGTGAGAAGTCCGAGATGGTGTATAGCATTAGCATCACCTTGTAAATCATTACAATAAGTACCTGTACAAATAGGATAATCGCATATCCGTATGCCTTTGATGCGATAAATAGTTCGAATACCTGCTGATAGAACGAAAAATCAGATCGAGAATCGTTGTAGATTCCAACAAGAAATGATCCTTGGCGGCATCGTTACTAAACCGTACAGTGAAGCAACGTAAAGCTTTCGCTGAGAGGAGCGATGATGGGGCAGATGGTGGTGCTTTCGGCCGAGGAAGTTTCCAAGGTGCTGACGATCGAGGATGCAATCGCTGCCGTGGAGGAGGCATATCGCCAGAAGGCAACGGGCAAGGGTGTTGCGTGGCCGATGGTATATGAGCAGTTCGAACCCGGCGTGGCCGATATGGATATCCGCTCGGGCGAGTTGGCGGGAAGCGGCCTCTTCGGCCTCAAGCTCACTGCTTGGTTCTCTCAGAATCCCAAAAAGGGGCTGCCCGAGATCTTTGGCACCACGCTGCTGTGCGACAACGCGACGGGAGAGCCGTTGGCGCTGCTCAATGCCTCCGCCATCACTGGACTTCGCACCGGTGCCGCCGCTGCGCTCGGTGCCAAGTGGCTGGCTCGGGCGGATGCATCCAAACTGCTTGTTGCGGGTGCCGGCCATATGAGCACCTATATGGTGGCGGGCGTGCTCGCCGCCTGTCCCAAAGTGAGCGAGGTCAAGGTGTGGGAGCCGGTTTCCGATGCCGCGCCCGAGGCCCGCGTCGAGCGCATGCGAGACGAGGTCGCCCATATCTTGGGCGCCTGCGAGCATGCTCGCGAGGCATCCACCTATTCCATCGAGGCGACGGCTGACGGCCAAAGCGCTGCGGCAGAGGCCGACATCATCGTGACGATCACGCCGGCGACCAAGCCCATCATCCCCGATGCATGGGTGCGCCCCGGTACGCATATCTCCTGTGTCGGTGCCGACATGCCCGGCAAGCAGGAGCTCGCCTCGGCGCTTGTCGCCCGTGCCGCTGTTTACGTCGACGACCGCGAGCAATCGGTCACGTCCGGTGAGCTGGAGATTCCGGTTGTCGAGGGCGCCATCACGCCCGAGGACATCAAAGCGGAGCTCGGCGAAGTCATCGCCGGCACGGCTACGGGTCGCTCGGATGACGAGCAGGTGACGGTGTTCGATACGTCGGGCATCGCCGTTCAGGACCTTTCGGCATCGAAAATCGCCTACGACCGCGCCGTCGAGGCAGGGCTGGGCACCGTGGTGGAACTGTAAGAAAGTCAAGGAAAGGAAGCGACAATGCAGATCAAGGATTTCGCCGTCGAGCAGTGGATGAACGAGTGGGAGACCAAGTGCACCCACAACGTTGCGGAGACGTGCGTCTACTCCCTCACGCTCGACCAGCTGTTCGAGCTTACGAACACCGACAAGAAGGCGTGGCTTGATAGCCTGTGCTCGCGCCGATTCACCTACGGAGACATCGAGGGGCAGCCCGGCTTCCTCGAGGGGGTCGCGCGTCTCTATAAGACGGTCGAGCCCGGGCATATCGTGCCCACGCACGGCGCGACCGGTGCCAACTCCCTGGTTATTTCCACGCTCGTCGAACCGGGCGATCACGTAGTCTCCGTCAAGCCCACCTACCAGCAGCTTTACTCGATTCCCGAGATGTGCGGCGCGAAGGTCGATATCCTTCAGCTCGACCGCAAGAACGGCTACCACGTCGACGTCGATGCGCTCGATGCTCTGGTGACCGACGATACCAAGCTCATCTGCATCAATAACCCGGACAACCCCACGGGCGCCCTGCTCGACACCGATACGCTCAAGGCGATTGTTGAGGTCGCACGCAAACACGACGCGTGGGTACTCTGCGACGAGGTCTACCGTCTGCTTACTCAGACGGATGAGTACTCCGAGTCCGTGATCGACCTGTACGACAAGGCCATCGTCACCGCATCCATGTCCAAGGTCTGGTCGTTCGCCGGCCTGCGTCTGGGCTGGGCGGTCACCAAGAGCCCGGAGCTCCGTCGCGCGCTGCTCTCGCATCGTGACTACAACCTGATTTCCGCCGGCATATTCAGCGAGACGGTGGCGGAGTTGATTCTGGGCAACGCTTCCGTGATCCTTGAGCGCAGCCGTCGCATCGTCCGTCAGAACCTTGCTGTTCTGGAGAAGTGGGTCGAGAGCGAGCCGCACCTGTCGTTCGTTAAGCCCGAGGCGGGTACCACCGCGCTCGTGTATTACGACTACGACATCGACTCCAGGACGTTCTGCATCGACATGATTAAGAAGTCCGGCGCGCTCGTCACCCCGGGCGATTGCTTCGAGGAGCCCAAGAGCATGCGCATCGGCTATGCATACTCCGATAACACCGACGACCTGCAGAAGGGCCTGGATGCCATCTCTGCATACATGCGTACGCTCGAGTAGAGGCTCGAGGTCGAAGTGATGGGGCCGATCGGTTTAGGACCGGTCGGCCCCTATTTTCTCTCAAGGCTACCGAACACTATTGTCACATTAGATGCCCACGGGGTCGCATCGCTGCGACGCCGTGGGCATAATGGTGTGGAAGGTGCAAGTTACGCGAAATGGGAGGACACATGGCGCTGATCTATGTCGTTGAGGACGACGAGCCCATTCGTCGCGAGCTTGCCGATATCCTTGCCCGTGC
>CAJKGV010000095.1:0-7123 GCA_905199455.1 Collinsella aerofaciens
ACCGCGTGTGGGGCTTTGAGTACTGCGGCGGCACGCGCACCGTCGACGTGCACATCCGACGCATCCGCTCCAAGGTGGGTCCGCAGATCGCGGCACACATCACCACCGTCCGCGGCGTGGGCTATCTGTTTAAGGACTAGATTTCCACCACAAAGGGGGCGGGCACCTTTGTGGTGGTTTTGCCGCATGCGTGGGTTCCTTTCGGGTCCGCAACAGAACTTAAGCCTTCCTAAAAGATTGCGTTCTCATACACGTGCACCCGCATATTGGGGTACAACTCAACGTGAACAATGATGGCCCGCCACATGTTTGGCGGGCCTTTGGTTATTTGACGAAAGGATCGCAGCTATGAGCGAGAATGATTCTCAGCGTCCCCAGGACGCGGGCAACGCCGGCGAGACCCAGCAGCAGCCGCGCGTGCAGGTGGAGTCGACGCCTGCCGACGGCAACAACATTCCCTACGTGCAAGCCTACGACACGCAGACCGGCAAGCCACTGGGCGGCCAGCAGGTTGTAAATAAGCACACGGTGGTCAAGACCAAGACCAAAAAGCTGCCGATCTTTATTACGGCGCTCGCCGGCTGCGCATGCGGTGCCCTGCTGGTCATCGCGCTCATTATGAGCGGCACACTCGATATCGGCGGCGGCAGGAACGCCGTGACGGCGGGTGCTTCGGGTTCATCGACGCAAAAGATTACCATCGACTCCGAGGACACCACGCTGGCCGAGGCCGTCTCTGCCAAGGCCTTGCCCTCCGTCGTTTCCATCACTGCCACTTCGAGCGGTAGCCAGGGCAGCTCGCTTTCGCAGTCTGCCGACGAGTCGGACAGCTCGGGCAGCGTCGGCTCGGGCGTTGTGCTCGATACCGAGGGCCACATCCTCACCAACAACCACGTGGTCGATGGCTACGACCAGTACGTGGTGACCATGGACGACGGCACCACCTACGAGGCCGAGTTCGTGGGCAACGATGCCTCGAGCGACCTGGCCGTCATCAAGCTCAAGGATGCAGACGCTTCCAAGCTCACGCCGATTGAGATCGGTGATTCCTCCAAGCTCAACGTGGGCGAGTGGGTCATGGCCATCGGCTCGCCGTTCGGCAACGAGCAGTCTGTCTCCACGGGTATCGTGTCGGCGCTGTATCGCTCCACGGCCATGAGCTCTACCAGCGGCAACACCATCTACGCCAACATGATCCAGACCGATGCCGCCATCAACCCGGGCAACTCTGGCGGCGCGCTCGTCAACGACAACGGCGAGCTCGTGGGTATTAACTCGCTCATCGAGAGCTACTCGGGCTCCAGCTCGGGCGTTGGCTTTGCCATTCCGGTCAACTACGCCAAGAACATTGCCGACCAGATCATCGACGGCAAGACGCCGGTACATCCGTACCTGGGCGCTACGCTTTCGAGCGTCAATGCGCTCAACGCCCGCACCAACAAGCTGGGCACCGATAGCGGCGCGTATGTGGCAAGCGTCGTCGAGGACGGTCCTGCCGCCAAGGCTGGCATCCAAGAGGGCGATGTCATTACCAAGCTGGGCGACGATGAGATTACGAGCGCCGATGGCCTGATCATCGCGCTGCGCAGCCACGAGGTGGGTGAGAAGGTCGAGATCACGCTTATGCGCGGCAAGGACGAGAAGAAGGTCACCGTCGAGCTGGGCTCCGACGAGGAGCTGCAGAACCAGCAGCAGGACGACAGCGCGACTGACACCGGCAACGGCGGTATTACCGACGAGCAGTTGCGCCAGTACCTGGAGGAGCTGTTGGGCCAGCAGGACCAGGGTCAAGGCTACGGTCAGGGCTACTAGCGAGCCGCTTCGCACATATCGAGGCCAGAGGGGCTGTTCCATCAACGCGGGACAGCCCCTCTTTTCTCATTGATCCGTTGGGGACGGAGGAAAACGGATCATTTAGAACTGGCAAGGGCATGGTTTGATCGCGCGATCCACCCCGGCCTGGTGGCTGCCGATTCGGTGCGGTTTGAGACCGCTATTCGGCCCCATCGCGACCGGTGGTACTCTTGTATCCGTTTGAAATCGAGCGAAGGAGTGCCGCTATGGAGCAATCGAGCCTGTTTGGTGACGGCGTGGACATCGATACCGAAACGCCCACGACCGCGGAAGCCACCGCACCGACCGATGCCCGTGCCCAGGCGGCAACGCGTGCGGCCGAGCTGCGCCACGAGCTCGATTACCACGCCTATCGCTACTACATGCTCGATGCGCCCGAGATCACGGATGCCGCCTTTGACAAAATGCTCGTTGAGCTGCAGGAAATCGAGGCGACCTACCCCGATTTGGTGACGCCCGACAGCTACACCCAGCGCGTGGGCGGCTACGTGAGCGAGCAGTTTACGCCGGTCACGCACATGGCACGCATGTATTCCATGGACGATGCCATGGATCTGGACGAACTCGATGCATGGCTCCAGCGCACTGAGGACGCGCTCGGTGCCGGTAGCGTCACCTATACCTGCGAGCTCAAGATCGACGGCCTGGGCGTGGCCCTTACTTACCAAAACGGCACCTTCGTACGCGCGGCCACACGTGGCGACGGCGCCACGGGCGAGGACGTGTCGCTCAACGTGCGCACCATCAAGGATGTGCCCATGCACCTGTCCGAGCCGGCGCTCGCCCACATGGGTGTCGACCGCGAGCGCACCATCGAGGTGCGCGGCGAGGTCTACATGCCTAAGGGCAGCTTTGTTCGTCTGAATGAAGAGGCCGATGCCGAGGGGCGCGATCCCTTCGCCAACCCGCGCAACGCCGCTGCCGGCAGCCTGCGCCAAAAGGACCCCAAGGTCACGGCGCGTCGCGATCTGGCCACCTTTATCTACGCCATCGCCGATACCGACCCGTTGCACGTTCACAGCCAGCGCGAGTTCCTCGACTGGCTGCGCAACGCCGGCTTTAGCGTCAACCCTAACGTGGCTCGTTGCGCCACGCCGGCCGAGGTCCACGAGTTCTGTGCCCAAGCGCTCGAACATCGCGGTGACCTGGACTACGACATCGACGGCGTGGTCGTAAAGGTCGATAGCTTCCAGCAGCAGCTCGACCTGGGCTTTACCGCCCGCGCGCCGCGCTGGGCCATTGCCTTTAAGTTCCCGCCCGAGGAAAAGCAGACCGTCCTGCGCGAAATTCGCATCCAGGTGGGCCGCACCGGTGTGCTCACGCCGGTCGCCGAGTTCGACCCGGTGACGGTCGCCGGCTCCACCATCGCGCGCGCCACGCTGCACAACATCGACGAGATCCGTCGCAAAAACGTGCGCGAGGGTGATACCATCATCGTGCACAAGGCAGGCGACGTGATTCCCGAGGTCGTGGGCCCGGTGCTCGACAAGCGCCCGGTCGATTCGGTCGACTGGCACATGCCCGAGGTCTGCCCCGTGTGCGGTAGCCCCGTGGTCCACGAGGATGGCGAGGTTGCTTACCGCTGCGTGTCCATCGATTGCCCCGCACAGCTCAAGGAGCGCCTGCTCCACTGGGTGAGCCGCGGCTGCATGGACGTCGACGGCCTAGGCGACGAGATCGTCGACAAGATGATCGCCGCCGGGCTGATTCACGACGTCGCGGACTTCTACCAGCTCACGGTGGACGACATCGCCGGCCTGGATACGGGCCGCACTTATGCCGGCTCCAACAGCAAAAAGGGCGTTAAGAAGGGCGACCCCATCCCGGTAGGCCTCAAGACGGCCGAAAAGATCATCGCCGAGCTCAACAAGTCCAAGAGCCAGCCGCTCGGTCGCGTGCTGTTTGCCCTGGGTATCCGCCATGTGGGCAAGAGTGTGGGCGAGGTCATCGCCGAGCGATTCCTGTCGATTGACAAGCTCATCTTGGCGAGCGAAGAGGATATTGCCGAGTGCGAGGGCATCGGCCCCAAGATTGCGGCGAGCGTTAAGCAGTTCCTGGCCGTGCCCGAGAACCTTGCCGTGCTGGAACGTCTGCGCCAAGCGGGCCTGTCGCTCGAGGTCGATTTGGGCGCCGCGCACGCGCAAGCCGCAGCCGACGCTGGCGTGGCGGGCGAGCTCGCCGACGCACAGCCGCTCGCGGGTCTGACCTTCGTGCTCACCGGCACGCTCGTCAACCGCACGCGCGACGAGGCGGGCGCGGCGCTCAAAGTGCTCGGCGCCAAGGTTTCGGGCAGCGTGTCAAAGAAGACGAGCTATCTCGTCGCCGGCCCCAAAGCGGGCTCCAAGCACACCAAGGCTGAACAGCTGGGCGTGCCCGTGCTGGATGAGGACGCACTCGAGCAGATCTTGGCTACTGGTCAGGTGCCCCAGGCTTAAGGTGTCGATAAATAAATTGAAAACCTCCCGGAAAGTTCGATGTTTCCCGGGAGGTTTTTATTTGGACGGGGCAACGAGCACCGTGATTTGCGTCACTTGGGTCGACGGGTCGTCGCTGACGATACCGTCGATGAGGGCGATCCCGCGTCGCCCCGCTATGCTACCAACTTGTCAAAAGCCCCGCGCCGGTTGAGCACGGTAAACGCGACAGCACAGATGACCGCCGACAGAATTGACCCGCACGGCGAAGCGATGCCCATGGGAAACAGCGTGTCGGAATAGGCGTTCGACAGCAGCCACGCACCGGGCACGCGAATGAGCGCCACGGCCAGCACGTTGTGCGCAAAGCCGATGTAGCTCTTGCCGTACGCAGCGAAAAAGCCACTAAAGCAAATGTGGATGCCGGCAAAGATCGCGTCAAAAATGTAGCTGCGCATATAGCCGGTACCGGCCGCGACCACTGCGGGGTCCTTGGCAAAAAAGCCGATAAACGCCGGTGCCACTAGCCACATCAGCACCGTGATCAGGCAGCCGTACACCACCGAAATCGTCATGGCGTCCTTGAGCACCTGACGTGCACGATCGCCCTTGCCCGCGCCGGCATTTTGCGCCGTGAGCGCGCTGACGGTGGCACCCATGGAACTCGGCACAATAAACAAAAAGCTGATCATCTTTTCGACCAAGCCCACGGCGGCGGCGTCGACCAGGCCGCGGTGGTTGGCGATGACGGTGATAAACATAAACGCCACCTGGACGCAGCCGTCCTGCACGGCCACGGGCACGCCGATCTTAAGAATGCTGCCGAGCACCTCGGGCTGAGGGTGCAGGTCGCTACGCTTAACGTGGATGTTCGTGCGACGGCTCTTAAGCCACGCGAGTGCGAGGGCAACGCTGGCCGTCTGGGCGGTTACCGTGCCGAGCGCCGCGCCCACGGGGCCGAGCCCCATGTGGCCGATAAATAGAAAGTCGAGTGCGATGTTGATGATGCATGCCACGCCAATCACGTACATAGGCGAGCGCGAATCGCCCAGCCCGCGAAAGATGGCCGAAAGAATGTTGTATGCGGCGATAAACGGAATGCCGACAAAGCAGATACGCAGGTAGGCGGCGGTGCCTTCGACTGCCTCGGGCGGCGTGCCAATGAGCGCCACGATTTGCGGGCACAGCGCAAGCAGGACAGCAGCCAGTACCACCGAGACGCCCATAAAGAGCGTGATGGTGTTGCCGATGGCGGTCTCGGCGCGGTCGAAGCGGCGTGAGCCCACGGCGTGGCCGACGATAACCGTCGTTCCCATGGCCAGGCCCACGAGCGTCACAGTGATGATATAGAGCGTCTGCGCGCCATTGCCCACGGCGGTGATGCCGGCGGCGCCGCTAAACTGCCCCATCATGTACAGGTCGGCCATGCCGTAGAGCATCTGCAAAAAGTACGAGAGCATATAGGGCAGGGCAAAGACCGCGATGGTCTTGAGGACATTGCCGCGTGTGAGGTCGTGTTCCATGGGCGGGGTACTTTCTGGCTTGGTTCGTTTAGCTACCAGTGTAGTGAAAACCCTATAACGATTGTAGAGTCAAGGTTTGTGTTGGCAGTGGGGCGAAATAAGTCGCGCATGCGTTCATTTCCAATTGAATACAGGGGTGCGCCCTGCGAGCATGAAGCCTGCGCTAGCCTTGCAGAAATCGATTTCGGAACACTTGACACCGCCGCACGGCGCGCCATAATACGTGGGTTTGCGAACAACGTTTGATGGGGGATGAACCTGCGTGCGCAATCTCAAGATTCTGTTTTCCTATCTGGGGGCATACCGCCGCGATGCCATACTCGGCGTGTTCTTTGTGACTGCTGAGACGGCGCTCGAGCTGTTTATCCCGGTCATCATGGCAAATATCATCGATGTGGGCGTGCCCGCGGGCGACATCAACTACATGCTGTTGCAGGGTACGTATATGTTGGTATGCGCCGCATTTTCGCTGGTACTTGGCTTGGGCTATGCACGCACGTCTGCTCGCGTCGCCTCGGGGCTGGGCGCTAACCTGCGCGAGGCCGAGTATCGCAAGATCCAGACGCTCGCTTTTGGCAATCTGGACAACTACGACGCCAGCTCGCTTGTCACTCGCATGACCACCGACATCACCGTGATTCAAAACGCCGTAGGTAACGGCTTCCGCCCCATGGTGCGCGGGCCGGTAAATCTGGTCATGGGCCTCGTCTACGCTTTTGCGCTCTCGCGCGAGCTCGCGGCGGTCTTTGCCGTCATTCTGCCGATGCTCGCCATCGTGCTCGGTATCATTACCGTGCGTGTGAGCCCGCTCTACCGCCAACTCCAGACCTCGATGGACCACCTCAACGGCGTGGTGCAAGATGACCTTACCGCCGTGCGCGCCGTGAAGGCTTACGTGCGCGCCGAGCACGAGTGCGACAAGTTCGACACCGTCAATACCGAGCTCGCCGGCACGGCGACCAAGACCTTTGGCAACGCTGTGCTCAACCTGCCGGTGTTTCAGCTGTCGATGTACGTGGCTGCGCTCTCCATTCTGTGGATTGGCGGCCGCATGATCATCGAAGGTCGCTTGGGCGTGGGCTCGCTCACGGGCTTTATGAGTTACGTGCTGCTGATCATGAACTCGCTCATGATGATTTCCAACGTGTTTTTGCTGCTCACACGCGCTCTCACGAGCGTGGGCCGTATCGCAGAGGTGCTCGATGAAGAGCCCTTTATCGCCAATCCTGCGGGGGACCTCGCGACTGCGGCGCCAACGGACGGCAGTATCGAGTTTCGCGACGTGTCGTTTAAATACCGCGCGGATGCTGCCGAGGATGTGCTCGAGCATAT
>CAJKGV010000096.1:0-7040 GCA_905199455.1 Collinsella aerofaciens
TAGCGGGTGGTTTAAAGCTGGCCGCTGCGCGGCCAGCAGACTAAAGTCTTGAAAACACAAAAGGAGGGGCCTCGTAAGGCCCCTCCTTAGGAAAGGGAATCGATTTATTCCACAGCCGTAGATTAATCCTAGCCGCTACTCCATCATGTCGAGAACGGAGGGGCGAAGCTCGCTCTCGGCGGCCTCGGGATCGGTCTCGCGCAGGCGGTTGATGTAGCGGTTGTACCACATCACGGCAAGGCCCAGGAAGACAACCACGCCGCCAACGTTGTAGACCAGCGTCAGCCACAGAGGCTGATCAAGCGGAATGGTGCCGCAGATAAGCACGAAGCAGAAGACCACAAGCAGGAATGCGGCAACGACCAGGCCAAAGCTGCGCGAGCCCATGCGGAAGTCACGGGGAGCGGCGTCGAAGTTCTTGCGCAGCATAAAGTAGGCAAGCAGAATCAGCAGCGGCGGGAGCAGAGCCGTGGCAGCCGTCATGTTGGTGACAATCATGAGCAGGTCGTCGAGGTTACCAGAGCCCAGAGCCGGGATGATCAGGATGGGAACGACGATAGCGAACTGCAGCCAAGCGGCGCGGGCGGGAATGCCGTGCTCGTTAAGCTCGACAATCTTGCTACCAAAGACGCCCTTGGGGATCTCGGTGAAGAAAACCTTGATGGGAGCCGAGGTCCACATCATGAGGGAGCCCAGCGTTGCGGCAAGAAGGATCAGGCCGATGACGCGCGTGGACACTTCCATGGGAATGCCAAAGTGGGCAAAGACAGCGCCGAATACGTCGAAGATGCCGGTGGAGATGGCAACGCTGCCCTCGGGGATGAACAGGTTAACCAGCAGCGAAGCGCCTGCATACAGAAGGCCGATGGTCAGGCCGGCGATAACGACAGTGCGCACGAAGGCCTTGACGCCGCCCTTGAGGTCGTTGAGGAACACGCCGACAGACTCAGCGCCGCCAACGCCCTGGATGATCCAGGCAAGCGTACCGAAGAAGCCCCACGTAGTTGCGAAGTTGCTCGTGTCGGGAGCCATGTTAGCGGGCGTGGGAGCCGTAGCGAACTCGACGCCGCCAAAAGCAGCAGCCAGAGACAGCAGGATGAACACGGCGGTCAGGCCGAGAGCCGCGGTCGAACCGAAGGAGGAAATGGAGCCGATCCACTTAGCGCCCTTGGTCGAAACCCACGTGGCGATAGCAAAGACGACGATCTCGATAATGGTGATCCACAGCTGCGAAAGCTCGGCGTTGGCACCAAAGAACACGTAGCTCGCGTAGATGATGACGTTGGGCAGGACGGACGCAAAGAAGAACAGGTTAACGAACCAGTAGCTAAATGCCGTCAGGAACGCCCAGCGACCACCCATCGAGGTCTTAACCCATGCGTACACGCCAGACTCGGAGTCCTTGTTGAGGCCGACGAACTCGGCGGTAACCAGGGTATAGGGGACAAAGTACAAAAGCGTGGCGAAGAAGAACGACGGCGCAGCCGCCAAGCCGATGGCCGCGTTGTTGTTGATGATGTTCTTGATACCGAACACGGCGGCGACCGTCATGCCCAGCAGAGCGAACGAACCAATCGTTCCTCGTTTTTCAGAGCTCATAAGCCCTCCCAATCATCTGTTAAATGTCATCTAAAACCGTCCGAGCTGCAAGTGCAATCGTGGACGGCGCACCTGCTAAGGGGAATGGGGAAAAGGGAGTCAACAAAGCCATCCCCCTTAACGGCGCGAAGCAAACGTCCAGGCGGACGAATACTACTTGTTGGGGAAGGAATAACCTTCAACCGTCACGTGCAGTACCACGACGCGGGGATCCGCGGCATCGGCCACGACACGGTAGGCCTCGTCAATTTCGACGACGGCAACGCCGCCGGCGGGAATCGTCACAGTCTCCCCCGTACCCTCAAAGCGCTCGCGATCATCGATATCGCTGTAAGCGCGGGTGCAGGTTAGGCTTGCCTTGGGGGCAACCTCGACGGTCAGGTCGCCGTCGAGCGGGGCGAGCACGGCATGATAGCGACGGTGACCGACCAGATCGGCGGTAGCCGCCTCGTGGGCGTTCACCCACCAGTACACCAACGAGTCGCCGATGGAGTAAGCCACGTCGTGCTGCAGGTCGGCAACACCATCGAGCGCCTGGCCGGTACGCATCCACTTCCTGACGGACTTCATCTGAGCGTCGAAATCGGCGCGCGAATTAAAGACATGCATGACTTATGCCTCCTTAATGGGTGCCAGCGCCTGAGCCAGATCGGCAGACGTCAGCGGTCGCAGGGACACCTCGAAACTGAAGCTCTCAAAACGGGTGCGATAGGAATCGAGCACCTCGGAACCCCAAGAGTTCGAGCCAAGGCCGAGCAGCTGGTCGTTGATGTTGACCGTGACCGTGTCACCCTTGACAAGGTCGTAGACGTGCTTGGCGTTATCGATGGCCTCGCAGCTATAGGGCCATGCCGAGAACGAGAACGGGTTGGAAGCGGCGTCGGTCGGACGAGTCACCAACACGCCGTCACCGTGGCTGGAGCGCAGGGCGACCCAACGGGTGCCCTCGCGGTTAGCGCAATCCTGGGGCATGACATACGGCGTGAACATGTCGTCGACCGTAGTGCGGTAATGGCCGACCGGGTTGGCGCGCAGCGAGTCCGGATAGCTCTCGCCCGGGCCGTGGCCATACCACTCGACGGCACGATCGCAACCGGGGACCTCGAAGGAGATGCCGATGCGCGGGATAATGTCCGAATAGTCGCCGTAAGGCTCGCCGGAAACCTTGAGGTCGACACGACCGCTCGGAAGCACGGTGTAGACGAGCTCGACGCGCATGCCGAACGCGCGGACGGGAGGAGCGATACGCTGGCTCACGGTCACGACGACCGCATTGCCATCCTGCTTCCAAGAAACCTTGCGGGTAGACGTCTGCATCACATCGATGAAGTTGTCCTTCCACAGTGAGTCATACTCCTGCGCATGGTTATCGACGAGCGGATGCCAAAAACCAACCTGGGGACCAGAGGCCATGACGTCGCGGCCGGATGCCTTCCACTCGCTCACGGTGCCGTTTACCTTACTGAAGGTCAGCTCGCCGTTGAGGGAGTGAATGCGAATCTCCTGCTCGGTCTCCTCGACCGTAAGCTCAGGACGAGTGGGAGCCGCGATGGCCGACGCTGGATGGTTTGCGATGGCAAACTGGCTTACGCCCAGTTGGAACATCGGCTCGCACCAGACGTGAGCGGCCATGGTGTAAGCGCGCACGGTCAGCAGGGTCTCGCCTACCGCGGCCTCGCGAATCACCAGCGGAAGCTGGACGGACTCGCCGGGGGCAACCGCGCCGGGCATGAGCGTCTTGCGGCACACTACGTCGCCGTTCACCAGGGTCTCCGCCGACAGGCAGACATCCTCGAGGGTGGTGAACCAACGCTTGTTGGTGACGGTCAGCTCGCCCGCCTCGGCGTCATAAGCCATGCGAACCGGGCAGATGACCTGGCCATACTCAGTGAGGCCCGGGCTCGGCTGCTGCCAGGGGAACACCATGCCATCGATGCAGAAGTTGCTGTTGTTGGGGTAATCGCCGTTGTCGCCACCATACATATCGTAGGCAACGCCGTCCTCGGTCACAGCAGCCAAACCGTGGTCGCACCATTCCCAGATAAACTGGCCTTGGATGCAATCCCAGCGATCGAAGACCTCCTGGTACTCGGACAGGCCTCCGGGGCCATTGCCCATGGAGTGACCGTACTCGCAGTTGATGCGCGGCTTGGGGAACGGATGCTCGCCAAAGTCGTTCATCTGCGACACACGGGAGTACATGGTGGAAATGACGTCGACGGTATCGGCGTTGCGGTCCTCCTCGTAATGGACCGGGCGACCATCGAGCTCGTGAGCCTTGGCGTACATCGCGCGGATGTTGCAGCCATAGCCGCTCTCGTTGCCCATCGACCACATAATGATGCAGGCGTGGTTGCGCTCCTGCATCACCAGGCGCTCAATGCGGTCGACATAGGCCGGCTCCCATGCCGGGTCGTCGGTGACCAGGGCGATATTGCCGATATTCTCGAAGCCGTGGCTCTCCATATCGGTCTCGGCGACCAGCATGATGCCGTACTCGTCGCACAGCTCGTAGAAGCGCGGATCGTTGGCGTAGTGGGACGTGCGCACCGCGTTGATGTTGTGCTGCTTCATGAGCTCCAGGTCGCGGCGCATGCGATCGAGGCCCACGGCGCGGCCCTTGTGATCGTCGTGATCGTGGCGGTTGACGCCATGCATCTTAAAGTAAGTGCCGTTGAGGTAGATATGATTGCCCTCGACCGTCACCTCGGCAAGACCCTGGCGATGTGGGACGTACTCGCTCACCTTGTCGCCGTCGTAGACCTCAAACGTAAGGTCGTAGAGGAAGGGGTCCTCGGGATTCCAGAAGTGGGCATCGGTCACGCTGCACTCGGCATGGCCGTCGACGCACTCGCCCGTAGCCACCACGTTCTCGCCATCGCTGAGCGTAAACACGATGCGGGAAGCGCCCTCGGCAACCGTATCGAGCGTAATCAGAGCAGTATCGCCCTCGCGGTGCGTGCGGAACCTAAAGTCGACCAAGTGCGCGGCGGGACGCTGCATAAGGTACACATCGCGGAAGATGCCCGAGGCCCACCACATATCCTGGTCCTCGATATAGCTGCCATCGCTGTACTGCAGGACCTTGACAGCAAACAGGTTGTCGCCCTCGACGAGCGCGTCGGTCACGTCGAACTCGGCAGACAGGCGCGAACCCTTGGTCATGCCGATAAACTGACCGTTGACGTACAGCTCGCCATAGCTCTCGATGCCGTCGAAGCGAATGATCTCGCGAGCGCCGGCAGGAACGGCGGGAAGGTTGACGATGCGCTGGTAGACGCCCGTGGGGTCGTCGGAGGGAACGAACGGCTGATCCACCGGGAACGGGAAACCCTCGTCGGTGTAGGCAAGGTTGCCATAGCCATCCACCTGCCACAGATGCGGGACCTCCACGCGATCCCACTCGGGCTTGTACGTGGAGAGCTCCTCGTTGGAGACGGTAGCGGGGCCCTCAAAGAGGCGGAACTGCCACGAGCCGGACAGCTGGACAAACCCGCGCGACAGCTCGCGGCTGTACGTCGCAGCGAGATCGGCGGTCTCGTAACCCATAAAGTACGCATGGGGTGCCAGGCGGTTCCTGTGGGTGAGCGCTTGGTTTTCCCAATCGTTAATGGCGTCCATGGTGATGCTCCTTCGTCATCGTAGTGATTCTTGTGCAACCGGTTGTCCTTATCTTACGGGCGATGCAAAAAACTGTGCAACCGGTTGTCCGCTGAACGGTCGATTTCGCCGGATTAACGGTGCAACCGGTTGTACAACCGCGGCACTTATGTCACCCTGAGTATCGAAACTCAGCGCAAGACATCGTTCTTAAGCTCGTAGGCAACCGCCACGCCCGCTGATATCTCACCCATACGAGACGTATTCGATTGCGGCTTGGTTGCAAAACGACACCGGTCACCGGATATCATGAACGCTGTTCAGGCGCACTATAGTAAGCTGTATCCGCACTAGCCCGTACCAGTGACAACATCGACCGCATTTTCCAGGAGACGCCATGACCCAACCAGTTCGCACCGCACCTACGCTTGCCGAGGTTGCCGCAGCTGCCGGCGTGTCGCGCTCCACGGCATCGCGCGCCCTCAACGATTCGCCCCGCATTAGCGAGGAAACCAAAAAGCGCGTCCGCGCGGCGGCCAAGGAAGTCAATTTTGTCCCCAACGCTCGTGGCCGAGCGCTCGCTGTCGGGCGCACGGAAATCATCGCCGTGCTCGTGACCGAGCCTCTGAGTGAACTCTTCAGCGACCCCACCTATAGCGAGTTTTTGAGCGGCATTACCGAGGAACTGTCGGAGTCTTCCTATCTGCCCGTTATCTTGCAGGCGTCTTCCACGCATGAGCGCAACCGCGCACGCGAGCACTTTGAGCGCCGCTCGTTCGACGCCGTGATCGACGTCTCCCCCTACAAGGGCAGCGAGCTGCTCGAGGTGCTGCGCGAGCTGGGCGTACCCACCGTGTTGTGCGGCCAGCTCGAGGGCCACCCCTATCGCGACGTGTTCTCGACGGTCTACTCTGACGACGAAGAGGGCGGACACTTTGCGGCACTCGCCATGAAGAAGCGCGGGCGCAAAGATATCGTCGCCGTGTTGGGACCGCAAGACAACCCCGCTGTTGTCGACCGCCTGCGCGGCTACCGCGCCGTCTTGGGCGAAGATCTCCCAGACGCAAACGTTATCTATACCGGCTGGAACAGCGGAGACGGCTATCAGGCCATGCACCAGATCCTCGCGCGCGAGATGGCTTTCGATGGCGTGCTCTGCGGATCGGACCGTATCGCGGCTGGCGTCATCACCGCACTCAACGAGGCAGGCCTATCCGTTCCGGCGGACGTTTCTGTCGTCGGCTTCGACGATCACGAGATTGCGACGCGCTGCGTCCCCGCGCTCACGACCGTCCGCCAGCCCCTGCGCGAAGAAGGCCACATGGCCGCCAACATTGCGCTCGATATGATCAAGGGTGCCGAGCCGACCACCTCCGTGATGCACATGCAGCTGATCCAGAGAGACTCGCTATAAGATACTGGGACAGGCTTTCCGCCAGACAGTTGTTGCGGAAAGCCTGTCCCGTTCTGGGCGCTCATTCTGGGGCACAGTTTCCGTTAGACAGCTCAACCGGAAACTGTGCCCCATTATTTTGCCGAATTCTGGGTCGCGCTTTCCCAGAGGACCCCCTTTGGGAAAGCGCGACCCGTTCTGGGCGCAGATTCCGGGACGCACTTTCCGCGATGCCCGGTCACCCCATACCCTCACAATCTCGGCGTATAAAAAACGAGGGAAGGCACACGTCCTTCCCTCGTTACGAGCAATATATAGCCGCTCGCCTACATCAGGCGCAGGCTGACGTCCTTGAGCTGGGCGCCGCTAACGGCACTCGGGGCGCCCGACATAAGGTCGGAGCCGCTGGCCGTCTTGGGGAACGCCATGACGTCGCGGATGGAGTCGG
>CAJKGV010000097.1:0-6966 GCA_905199455.1 Collinsella aerofaciens
TAACCGTAAACGGTAGGTGAAAGTTTACCATCAACACTTGAAACGGCAAGGTGTATCTTGTAATTGAAAATGCCCGTATACTATGGCATTGCAAATCAAGTTAGATTTTCATGCCAACCAGGAGCCATCCATGACCGATAGTAGCAAGAGCGCACTTTCCCTCATTAGTACCCATCAGGGATACAGCGAGTCCGAGCAGCGCATTGTCGACTATATATTGGAGCACCAGTCCGAGGCGCCGCGTCTGACGGCCGCCCAACTTTCGCGTGCCGCCGCCACGTCAGAGGCGACCGTTTCGCGCTTCTGCCGCAAGCTTGGCTTTGGCAGCTTCCGCAGCTTTCAGTTTTCGTTGGCGAGGGATTTGGAAAGCCAGCGTAACGAGGGCTTGACTGACGAGGTCTCGCTCGACAATATGGAGCAGAGCCTCAAGAACATCCTGGCTGCCAAGGTGAGCGAGCTTAATGCGACCATCGACGGGATCGACCACGATACGCTGGCGGCTGTTGTGCATGCCCTTAAGCATGCAGGGGTTATTGAGTTTGCAGCTGTGGGCAATACGAACGCGGTCGCGCTCGATGCGACGTTTAAGTTTTCGCAGCTGGGCCTGCGCTGCATGGCGAGCACCATTAGCGAGACATCAATCGGCTTTGCGCTCACGTTACGCCCGGGTGACGTCATCGTGCTAATCTCAAACTCCGGCAAATCGCGCCGACTGAATCGCATGGCAAAAGCGGCTCGCGACTGCGGCGCAACCGTAGTCGTCATCAGCAGCGACAGCAAATCCCCGCTCGCGCGTCTGGCAGACTACACTTTTAATACCGTCAACCACGAAGCGCTGCTGACGACAGGCGACTTTGCGTTCTCTAAGATCAGCGCCACGATGATCATCGAAGTCATCTACAACTTCCTGCTGCCCGAAATCGAGGACGCCCGAGAGCACATCAGCTACTACGAGGAGCTCATCCAGCCGGATAAGGTCGTTGAGTAGAACGCGTAGTGGGACAAAAAATTCGGTCTATTTTGTCCCACCAACACCGCTGATACGATCTAGCCTCGAGTTTCTTCAAGCATCTGCTTGGCATGCGCCAAGCTCGCCTCCGATTGATCGCCGCTCAACATGCGGGCGATCTCGGTGGTACGCGCTTCGCCGGTTACCTCGTCCAAATGCGTCTGGGGAACATCGCCCGGTTCCTTGCTGACAACATAATGCTTATCAGCCATGACGGCGACCTGCGCCAAGTGAGTTACGACAATCACCTGATGCGTAGCGGCGAGATCTGCCAGCACGCTCGCGAGGGCACGTGCGGTAGAGCCGCCGACACCGGCATCGACCTCATCGAACACGAGCGTATCGACACCATCGGCGTTACCCAAAACTACCTTACTCGCCAACATGACGCGGCTGAGCTCGCCGCCCGACGCAATTCGACGCAGGGGGCGCGGCGTCAAACCGGCACCGCTGCGGTATAGCAGCTCGTAGCTCGAAGGACCAACGGGTGTCCACTCAGCACGGGGAAGATCACGCGACTCCCAGACGAGCTCGGCACTACCCATCTCCAAGCGCGCCATCTGGCGGCCAACCTCGTGGCAGAAGCGCGGGGCCGCCGTATTGCGAGCGCGCTTAAGTGCCTTGGCAGCGGCAAACAACTCGCGCTCGGCGCTCCCGAGTGCCTCACGCGCCTTTTTGATCTGCTCATCGCCATCATCGACCAGGGACAGCAGTTCTTGCGAGCGATCGCGCATGGCGAAAACATCGTCCATAGTGGGACCCCACTGACGCAACAGGCCCTTGAGGTCGGAATACCGCTCACGCATGCGAGCGAGCTCGCGCGGGTCGAAGGCGACGCCATCACGATAGGCACGAAGCTCGTTCGCGCAATCCTCAAGGGAGATACAGGCATCCGAAAGCGCATCGGCAATATCGCCCAGTTTGCGATCGACGGTAGCCATTCGGGAAAGCTCTGCCGCGGCGCTGTTCACGGCATCGAGCGCTCCCCCTTCGGCAGCAAGCGATGCATGGGCATCATTAGCCGTGGCAACCAGTACCTCGGCATGTTCGGAGCGCGGCAGCAGTTGTTCGAGTTCCTCATACTCACCCGGCCTGGGGTCGACCTCGGCAATGCGCTCCAGGGCGAAGCGCGCCTCCTCGACACGACTCCCCTGCGCACGCGAGGCCTCCTCGACGCGACGGACCTCCTTGGCGGCAGCGCGCGAGGCTTTAAAGCAGGCGCGGTACACATCCAGCGCCTCAAGCGCAGAGCGCCCCGCCCAGGCATCGACCATCGCAACGTGATGCGCCGGATCGAGCAAGCGCTGGTGCTCGTGCTGGCCGCACAGATCCATCATCACGCCAACGCGCTCCGAAAGCTCGCGCACACTGGCGATGCGGCCGTCAATCTTCACGCGGCTGCGGCCCTCGGCAGAAAGGCTGCGCTGGACCGTGAAGCCCTCCGTGTCGTGCGGGCCGTCAAACAGACGTGCCTCGACGCTCGCCAGCGCCTCGCCCTCGCGCACCGTCGACGAATCCGCGCGCTCGCCCAAAATAAGCTTGAGGGCCGAGAGCAGCGCGGTCTTGCCGGCGCCGGTCTCGCCAGTCAGGACAGTCAGGCCGGCACTCGGCACCAGCGTCGCCTCGCGAATGAGTGCAATGTTGGAAACCTGCAGCTCATCGATCATGACGGACTCCGTAGAATACGCGGCTCACCGAGTTATAGAAGCTCTCGGGGCCGTAATCGAGCAGCAGCACATCTCCGGGCCCGCGGCGCACCGCCACGCTCTCAACGGTGCCATCGCAGGAAATAAACTGTCCATCGATAGCGATCGCCGGAACGCTCGGGCGATCATCGGACATAAAGATTTCGACGACATCACTCGGCGAAGTCAAGAAAGCGCGAGCCTGAATGGTATGTGGAGCGATGGGCACGCAGACCATGCCCGTATAGTCGGGGCTCACGATGGGGCCACCGGCACTGAGTGCGTAACCCGTAGAACCAGTCGCCGTGGACACGACCACGCCGTCGCCACGCAGTCGATCGATATGGTGGCCCGACACCGTGATGTCGAACTCGACCATATCGGACAGCGGACCGCGGGTAAGCGCCATGTCATTGAGGGCGAAGGTGCGCACGACATCCTTCGTACCGTCTTCGCGCACGGACACGATATCCGCAGCGATGGTGGCGCGACGGCTCACATGCAGCTCGCCGGAAAGGGCGTCGCTCACGACCTTAAGAATGTCGCGCTCCTCGGGGCTCGCAGCAGTTAAAAAGCCCAGGTGACCATAGGAAAGACCGAGGATAGGAATCTCGCGATGGTTGAGGATGCGGGCAGCGCGCAGAAGCGTGCCGTCGCCGCCGAGCGTAATGACCAGATCGGAGCCGTCAATATCAGGCGTACTTTGAATCTTCGATCGCTGGTCGGCAGCCCATGCGACCTCATAGCCCTGGCGCGTCAGCCAAAGCTCGAGCATCAGGCCGCTCTCGACCGCCTCTTGCTTGTAGTAATTGGGAACCAGAAAGACCTTCATAGCGTTGCAGCTTTCTCGCTCAAAACCGATACCTGGGATTGCAGCTCATCGTCGGCACGTTCACCGGGGGCAAATCTCGTGCCGTACAGGAAAAACTCAACGTTGCCCTTGGCACCATGAATGGGCGACACGCACACATCGACCGGGAACAGCCCCTTGGAGGCAAAGAGTTCAACTGCCGCAACGAGTGTATCGCGGCGCACGGCGGGATCGGTCACAATGCCGCCCTCGCCCACCAGCGCCGCCGGAGCCTCAAACTGCGGCTTTACGAGCGTGCAGAATGCACCCGTAGGCGCCAGGCACGCCAGCACCGCATCGATAATGTTCGCGATGCTGGTAAACGAGACATCACACACAGCCAGGTCGATGGCGCCGGCATAGCCAAGCTCAGGCAGCTGCGTCACGTTTGTGCGCTCATGCAGCGTCACGCGATCGTCCTGACGCAGCGACCAATCGAACTGGGCGCGACCCACGTCCACCGAGACAACGGTCGCAGCTCCGCGCTTGAGCAGGCAATCGGTAAAGCCGCCGGTAGAGCAGCCCACATCCAGACAGGCAAGGCCCGTCGGATTGATGCCAAACGCATCAAGCGCGCCTTCGAGCTTAAGACCGCCGCGGCCAACATAGGGAATGCGCCCCTTCACGTGCAGCGGCAGGCCCGGGGTCACCTTAAGGCCCGGTGAAGTCAAGCGCTCGCCGCCACTCGAGACCAAGCCGGCCATAAGAGTGCGAAGGGCATCCGCGCGATCGGCGCAGATGCCCTGTGAAATCAGTTCGTCATCAAGACGCACGCGTTTCATGAATGCCATCAACCATTCGTATCCGGAGATGCGGCCTAGCTATCCTGGGATTCGTTTGCCGCATCCTCATCGTATTCCTGTTCGAGCTTGTCGGCCTCACGCGGCGTCAGCTCAAACTTGTCGACCATATCGACCGCGCGGGAGCCCAGCTCAATCGCTTCGTCAAACAGATCGAGTGAACGCTCCAAGGACGTATCCTTGGAGCGAACGGTAGCGATGATCTGATCCAGACGGTCCGAGATCTCATCAAAGTTGCGGACGGAACCCTCTGGCATGGCTACTCCTCGACGGAGTCGGCCTCGACGGCCTCAGCAGCGTCCGAATCCTCGGCCAGCGCACCAGCCTCAGCTTGGGCAACCGCAACCTTAGCGGCAGCCTCGGCAGCCTGTGCCTCCTCGCGAGCGCGATCCTCGGCCAGCAGCTCCTGGTATAGGTCCTCACCCGGCAGCTCCTCGCTGCGAGCGATCTTACCCAGCACGCCGTTGACGAACGACGCGGACTGGTCGGTGCCATAGGCCTTGGCAAGCTCGACGGCCTCGTTGATCACGATGGCGTCCGAGACCTCCTCGTCGGTGAGGAAACGCATCTCGTAAACGGCGATACGCAGCAGATTGCGGTCGGCGCCGGGCATGCGCATAAGATCCCAGTTCTTGGCAACGGAGCGCAAAGCGCAGTCGATGCGGTCGATATGCTCGTAGGCACCGCGGCACAGCTCCAGCGCATAGGGGTCGAGGGGACCCTTCGAGATCAGGAAATCGCCCTCGAGGACGCGCTCGAGCGGGCTGTCCGTGGCCTCGGCCTGGAACAGCAGCTGTAGCGCCTGACTGCGGGCAAGCGTACGCCCGCGATAAACCTTAAGGCTCAAAGGTTACTCCTTGGGGAAAACGAGACCGTCGATGCAAACGTCAACGCGCTCGACCTCAACGCCCACCTGGGCATCGATGGCGGCGACCACGGCAGCGCGAACGGCCTCGGCGAGTTTCTTAAACGGATAGCCAAAGAACACCACAACGCGCACAGTGAGTGCGAGCTTGTCGCCGACGACCTCGGCCTCGACCGCCGGCTCGGAAGCCGGGGCCTTAGACGAGAGCATCATGGAGACAAGGTTGGTGGCAAGGTCCTTGACGCCAACGGAGGCGATGCCCTCGACATCGGACACGGCGCGCGAGACGATGGCGGTCAGAACATCGGGCGAAATGCCGATGCCGTCAATCTTGATTTCCTGGGGCATGAGTCCTCCTAGAAGAGTTGGTTGCTAGACGCGGGAGACGAACTTGCCGTCGCGGGTGTCAACCTTGATGACCTCGCCCTCGTTGAGGTACATGGGGACCTGGATGACAGCGCCGGTATCGATCGTGGCCGGCTTGGTGGAACCCTGGACGGTGTCGCCCTTAAAGCCCGGGTCGGTCTGGACGATGGTGGTCTCGATGAACATCGGCGGGGTCACGCCCATGAGCTCATCGTCGGCGAAGAGCAGCTGGCAGACGTCGTTCTCGCGCAGCCACTTGGAGTTCTCGCCCACCATGTCCTCGGGAACGGGAACCTGCTCATAGGACTCGTTGTCCATGAAGATGTAGTCGGTGCCATCGTTGTAGAGGTACTGGAACTCACGGGTGGTGAGCATGACGCTCTCGAACTTGGTGCCGGCGTTGCAGGTGTTCTCGACGACGCGGCCGCTCTTGATGTCGCGGGTCTTGTAGCGCACAAACGCGCCGCCCTTGCCCGGCTTAACATGCTGGAACTCGACGATGGTGTAGACCTTGTCCTTGATGCGGAGACCGAGGCCGTTCTTGAAGTCGGCGGTGGAAATGGTAGGCATAGCGACCTTTCTTGTTATGGGCAGAACGCACAAGCGTCCAAATTACATACGATAGAAATTATACACTTGCAGACGGCGCCTGCGGCGAGCGCATAAAAAGAGAACGCGGGGCGTCCGAATCGATCCGGACGCCCCGCCCCAAACTATCTATCGAAGTAGACTAGCAGTCGATAACGTGCAGGTCGTGCGGGGTCTTGGTGAAGGGCTCGTAGCCGTTCTCGGTGACCACGCCATAGTCCTCCAGGCGCACGCCGCCCACGCCGGGCAGGTAGACGCCGGGCTCCATGGTGATAACCGAGCCGACCTCGATGGTGTTCTTGCTGCGGTTGAAGTTGGGCAGCTCGTGGATGTCGATACCGACACCGTGGCCCAGGCCATGGTTATAGTAATCGCCATAGCCGGCATCGCCGATGATCTTCTTGGAGAGCTTGAAGATGTCGTTGCCCTCGACGCCCGGATGGATGGCGGCGACGCACTCCTCGTGCGTGCGGCGCACGAGCGCGTACAGGTCGAGCTGCTCCTGGGTGGGCTCGCCCATCACGACGGTACGAGTCATGTCGGAGCGGTAGTCGCAATAGCCCGCGCCATAATCCATGAGAACGAAGTCGCCCTTCTCGATCACGCGGTCGCTCGGGACGGCATGCGGGTTGGCGGTGTTGGGGCCGCTCGCCACGATGGAGCCGAAGGCCAGGCTGTCGGCGCCGTTGGCGAACATAAAGTTCTCGAGCTCGTTGCGAACCTGCTTCTCGGTCATACCGGGCTTAATATAGCCGAGCATGTGCTGGAAGGCGGCGTCGGTGATCGACTGCGCATGGCGCATG
>CAJKGV010000098.1:0-6903 GCA_905199455.1 Collinsella aerofaciens
CGGCAATCCTTGATGCCGTCGTTCATGCGGTTAAAGCAGCGCAGCAACGTGGACTTTCCGCAGCCCGAAGGCCCGATAAATGAGGTGATCTGCTTGTCGCGGATCTTGATATTCACGTCCTTGAGCGCATGATGGTCGCCATAGAACAGGTCGAGGCCCTCGACGTCGATGCGCGTCGGCGAGGCGGCAAGATCCTCTGCCGTGGGGCGAGTCGCATCCCCAACCTCGCGCTCGTGCGCGGCCTCGGCCTGCGCTTCCATGAGTTCTTCAAGCTCCGTGGGCTCCACAGCCGCAGCAGCCGTCATACCGCATACCTCCACATCGATATCAATTCAGCAGTATCGATAGTAGAAATCGCGGCTCATATGCACGTGAGCGCATTGTCAAGTGTTTGTAAGGGCACGCTGGCTATGCGGCGGGCAGCTCGATGGTGAATATCGTGTGTTCGGGCGTCGATTCACATGCAACGGTACCGCCGTGTGCCGCGATGATCTCCTTGGCAATAGCAAGGCCCAGACCGGCACCACCGCGATTGGTCGCACGCGCCGCATCCAGGCGATAGAACTTCTCAAAGATCACCTTGAGCTTAGCCGCAGGGATAGGATCGCCCTGATTGATAAAGCGAACGCGCACGCCGCCATCGTCTTGGCGCCCGGCCTCAATCGTGATAGTCGAGCCCTCATAGCTATAGGCGACGGCGTTTTTCATGATGTTGTTGAACACGCGAGCCATCTTGTCGCCATCCACGAGCACCGTCAGGTCCTCGTGGATATCAACTTGGGCTTCCTTATGCTGCTCGTTGAGGATGGGATAGAACTCGTCAGCCACCTGAGCCAGCAGCAACCCCAGATCAACATAGCCGCGCGTGAGCACGATATCGTGGAAGTCAAAGCGCGTGATATCGAAGAACTCCTCGATGAGCGCATCGAGCCGGTGCGCCTTGTCGAGTGCCACGCCCGTAAAGCGCGCACGTTGCTCAACCGGCAGCTCAGGAGCCTCTTGCAGCAGCGAAAGATAGCCCACCACACTGGCAAGCGGGGTGCGTAGGTCATGTGCCAAGTACGTGACCAGATCGTCCTTGCGATGCGACTCGTCACGCAAGGCCTGTTGCACCTTGCGCTCACGGTCACGCACGCGGTTAAGGGCGCCCTCGACCTCCAAGAAGTCGCCGTCGATGTTGTCCCAGGTGTCGGGGTGATCGATCAGGCGATCTTGAATACGAGCGGCCAGCACACAATCGGCATGCTGCTCGCCCTGTTCGTAGCCCTGGTAGTACAGGGCGCGGCCACACAAGAACAGCACGCACGCGGCAAGCGCCAGCACAAAGCCAAGCATGTTGAATACAAAGCCGGCATCGAACAGCACCGGCCCTTCGATGCCGCCGAGCGCCATGGCGCCAATCGCCAACGTCATGGCCCACGCGGCGCCGCCAATCACCATGCAGCGGCGCACGATCTCAAATCGATCGATCAGCAAAAAGCCGGCAAGCAGCACCGTCAAGATTCCGGCGATGTTGTCGATGCCAATCAGCAGCAGGCTCAGCAAAAAGAGCAGCACCGTTGCAAGCGCGCGGTTGTCGACGACCGACCTCACGTATTCAAAGAGCCGATCGGGTACCTCGAATGCCTGCCTATCGTCTTTTGTCATATCCACTTCCCCACCATCAAAGGCGCTATTCGATGATGTAGCCGACGCCCCAGACGTTTTTGATAAAGCGTGGCTTTTGTGCGTCGTCGCCGATTTTTTCGCGCAAGTGGCGAATGTGCACCATCACCGTATTGTTGGAGCCGGGCATAAAGTCCTCGTTCCATACCGCGCGGAACAGGTCCTCCACGCCCACCACGCTGCCGCGATGCTCGACCAGATACAGCAAGATTGAATACTCGGTGGGTGTGAGGCGTACCGGTGCACCGTCCACCGTTACGGAACGAGCATCGCGGTTGATCTCCAAGCCGTCGAGCTGGAGGGTCGGCGACTCGGCCGCCTGTGCGCGGCTACCGTAGCTGGTGTAGCGGCGAAGCTGAGCATGCACGCGCGCGATGAGCTCCAGAGGACGAAACGGCTTAACCACGTAATCGTCCGCGCCAAGCGAAAGGCCCTCGATCTTGTCTTGCTGGGCATCGCGCGCCGTCAGCATGATCACGGGATAGGTATGGCTGGAACGGATCGTACGCAGCAGCTCAAAGCCATCGATATCGGGCAGCATGACATCCAGCAGCGCCAGATCGAACTCCTGCTCCAAGATTGCCTTGGCAGCATCGGCCCCGCTATAGGCAATCTGGACATCAAAGCCCTCTTTTGTAAGGTAGATACCAACCAAGTCGGCGATGGCCTTTTCGTCATCAACTACCAAAATGCGCTCGTTCATGCGTGCTCCTCTCGCGCTCCATTATGCCCGAGGGGGCGCCCGTCACACACAACAAGCGTGGGTGATTAAGTCGGCCTTAAGCACCCTTGTGCCCGTTCGGGCGCGGATGTGGGCCACGCACGCACGCGATGATCGCCGATGCCGGCAAACGATATACTCTAGTTCCAGAAGTGACCATCCCGTCGAAAGCGAAATCCGTGAAGTCCCTCACCTCTTTTGCAAAGCGCTCAGCCCAGCTTGCCGCCGGCTTTGTCTGCGCTATCGCCCTTGCCGCCGGCGTGCCCACCGTCGCCGGCGCCCAAGTGCTCACGACCGACAATGTTTGCGGCAAAACCGCCGATGTGCGCGGTATCACGGCCGAAAACCTGCCCGATATCGATGCGACCAATGCCCTCGTCATGGGCAAAGACGGCACCGTCTACTATGCCCGCGACGCCGATGAGCAGGTCAAGATTGCCTCGATCACCAAGGTCATGACCGCAATCCTAACCGTCGAGAATTGCAAGATGGACGAGAAGGTCACGGTGAGCAACGCCGCAGCCACCGTGGGCAATTCGACCGCCGGCTTGCTCGAAGGCGACGAGCTTACCGTGGAGCAGGCGCTGCGCGGCCTGATGATTCCCTCGGGCAACGACGCCGCCATCGTGCTCGCCGAATATGTGGGCAAGAAGATCGACCCTAAGACCAAAGACGCCGAGGCCACATTTGTGAAGGCCATGAACGAGCGCGCTAAGAAGCTCGGCTGCACCGGCACGGTCTTTGAGAACCCACACGGTCTGGACTTTGATGAGTGGGCTGGCGATATGCACTCAACCGCACACGACGTAGCGCTGATGATGCAGGAGGCCATGAAAAACGACACGATCCGCGAGGTCGTAGCGAGCGAGGATTCCTGGATCGAGGTCACGGGCGCCGACGGCGCCGACCATTCGCATTCCATGGACACGCATAACTATTTGCTGGGCCAAGATGGCAACATCGGCGGCAAGACCGGCACCACCGACGACGCGGGCTATTGCTTTACGAGCGCCTACAACCGCGATGGCGACGAGATCTACACCGTCGTTTTGAACTCCACCACCACCGACCAGCGCTTTACCGATACCGCAACCCTTGCCAATTGGTACTACGGTCACAAGGTGACGGTCGCGATCGCCAACACGCAGGAAAAGACCGCCAACGGCAACCCGCTTATGGCGCGCATTGGCCAAACCGACTGGACGGATAAGACGATCGACGCCACACTCGCCGATCCTACGGCGCAAGCGACCGTGTTTTCCCTTGCCGGCGAGGTGACCGAAAAGGTTAGCTACGACGATCTTTCGGGCACGGTGCATGTGGGCGACAAGGTGGGCAGCGTTACGCTCAAGCAGGACGACACCAAGATCGCCGTCATGGACCTAGTTGCCGACGAGGAAGGTGCAGGGCCGAATCCCATTGAATGGCTGCTCGTGAAGCTCGATCGCTTGGGCCGCCGCATCGACAACCGCCCACTCACGGCAGAAAGCGAGACCGTCGCCAAGGCGCCCGAGATGTAAGATCGAAGAACAATACACTCGCTGAAATGAGGCGTCCAACGGGGCGCCTCATTTTTTGAGGGTTCGAATCCCCAGCGCCCTTTCTCAATAATAAAAAAGGGCCCCAAATGGGACCCTTCTTTCAAGTCATACTGGCGGAGAGCTGGGGATTCGAACCCCAGATGCCCTTTTGGGGCATACTCGCTTAGCAGGCGAGCACCTTCGGCCTCTCGGTCAGCTCTCCGTAACAGCCGTTCTATAGTAACCAAACAGCCAAGGATGGGCAAGAGGAAATTTTCTAATTGCCTAGCATCCTTTCCTCCTTGGAGGCTTCGCCTACCCCAGCGAGCGGTTGAGGGAGCCGAGCTCGTCGTTGCCCATGGTGCGCCACATTTGGAAGATGCAACCGCGTGCCAGGAAAAAGAAGCCGTTGTCGACCAGTTGCACAGCGGCATCTGCCAGCTGATTCGTCACGGCGGACACTGGCGGCAGCTCGAGTCCAGCCTTGCGGATGGTCTCGACCGCCTCCTCGAACGTCGGAGGCTCGCTGACGCCCATCTCATTCATAAGGCCCTGCATTTCTTCCAGCGCACTACTGCCCGATTCCTCACCGCGCGGCACCAGACGGTAACAAGCCAGCGCTAGGTCGAGCTGATCGCAATTCCAATAGGCAAACGCCAAGCGATAGAACAGGTAGCCGATTGCAGAACGATCGCTGGCAATACGTAGGCCGTGGCGCGCCACCTCGATAATCTCGTCAAAGCGCTCCAGACGCGCAAGCACGTTGATGAGCGCAAAGTGCGATTGCATGGACGAGCGTGCCAGATCGTAAAGATGGCGCACCTCGGGCAGTGCTCGTTCAAAGTCCTCTTGCTCGGCGTAAAAGCTGCAGATCTCGTGCTGGGCAAAGTACAGTGCATCGGGCGCACGAAGGATTCGCACAGAGCGGTCTTCTTCCAACACCGGTAGCACCATGCGCACCAGCTGGTTATCGCAAAACTGCGTTTGAACCGGACCTGTCGCCAAAAGCTCGGCGACGGCGCACTTAGCCTCCAACTCCTCGACAAGACGAGAAAAGCCTTCAAAAGCACCTGTACGGTCGACTTTTGCCTGCTCGCGCAATTCAACAACACGGGCCACGTATGGGTCGTCGTCCTCTTCCATGACCTCCAACTCGTCAGCCGTATCGGCAAGCAGCAGATCGCGCAGCGCCGGCGGCAGTGTGCGATGGTCATCACGCGGACGAGCATGAACCTCCGCAGGCTCAATCGTCTCCGGAGCGGTTGACTCATACGCCTCAAGCACACGCTTGCACGGCATATCGTCCATGTCCATGCTCTCAAGATCCTTGGCGACAGGCACGCAATCGGCCAGATAGGCCGCGCGCCCAAAGAAATACGTTGCGACAACGCGCTCGCCCTGCTCACTGTCGGGAGCAGCAATCTGCACATAGCAGCGCGTGATGCAGGTGCCCGCGGCAAAACACGCTGCCGCAAGCGTAAGTGCCACGCGCGCATCGTGCTCCGCGGCCCAGATCGCGCGCATGTCCTCGTCCAGCTCGCGCCAGGCGTCATCCTGAGCGTCGTATTCACGTTGCGGCATGGCATCAACGACAGACCGCCCAAACCGAACGAGCATAATCCCCTCGGCAACGTTTGCCCGATAGGTATAGTCGAGCCGTGTGACCACGTTAAGCGCCTCAACGATTCGCGCAAAACGGGTGCGCACGTCCCACTCGCCGCCCGGCTGGCAAGCCACCGTACCCGGCTTGCCCCACGGGTTATCGCTCGAAGCCGTATCGAGCAGTCGGGGAACATCGTTGGTCGTCTTGGCGATATGCCACGCATCAAAGAGCGCGCAGCCCTCAAGGCTCGGCGAGGATGCCGCAGGGACCAATCCGGCCCCGATGCGCTCAAGGATGCCGGAGAGGCGGTTGAGACGGCACTCGATGGCAAGCAGCATGTCAATCTCGTCCTGGTCCAACAGGCTACGATCAAAATTGAGATAGAAAATCTTTGAGCGATCAATGCGAGCCAGGCTCATCTCGGACTTGGCAGCGATGGTGCGCAGGCGGGGCAAGTCAATTTCGCTCATAAGGGCGGCGGCATAGCGCTCGATACCGCTCGGATTCTCGGCATGGTCAACGCGGTAGAGCAGCGTCTCGATAGCATCGGGGAGCGGTGCCGTGTTAAAGCCCAAAAACACCTCGACCGGCTCGGGCAACTTTACGAGCTTGATCTTGTCGACAACGTTTTGCATACCCTCGTCGAGTCCGCCGGCGTCCGCCGTGTTCACAATAGCGCTTTCGGAGTTGGCAAATATCACGTAGCGCAAGAACATCGAGGCCATGAACTCGCCGTAAGGAAGGGCGCGGGTCGAATTCCATGTCTCGTGGTCGGACTGCTCGCGCATGGGGCCTTCGGGAGAGCCGGCAGTTTGCGCACACGCGCGCATTGCACCGTTGGCTTCCCTTACCATAATCTCACCAATACTGGAATCCGACTCGTCAAGGACCAGTTCCATGTCGGGATCGTTGGGCAGCGGAGCCTCGCTGACGGGGCGGTCCACCTTGTACACCTCACCCGAAACGCTTACGTAGCCCAAAAGCGACACATGACTTTTGCCAACGAATTCGACGACATAACAAGATTCAAGCTGATCCTCGCCAAAGAGTTTCCAGACCACGCCATATGAGCGTCCCGCAGGCTGCTCGGGCATCGCCGGAAAGCGCTTCTTGGGATCGAGAAACCTGAGCTTGTATGTCGGACGCTCTGCCACGAAGTATCACCCTGATCGGTCGCTTGAAGAAGGAGTGGTCGCGAATAAGTCGCGACATCTACTCGGAATCTTACACGAGTCGACAGGAAATCGTCCGCTTTACGCCCGCGCCTCGACCGAGGTTCGAATCCATGCGGTGCTTACGTAAAAGAAAAGCCCCCGTTGCCGGGAGCTTCGATCTCAAATGGTGCGGCGTATAGGATTCCGCGCATCCGCTGCGCGGATCCGCACCGGCTTCGC
>CAJKGV010000099.1:0-6827 GCA_905199455.1 Collinsella aerofaciens
GTTCGTTCCTGGAGCCGATCTTCTTCTACAACATGAGCTGCGAGCTGCGCGCCGCGCGCGGCAAGGTCTTCGACCACAGTCCCGAGGTTCGTCGCTACATGGGCATCGAGCAGTACTAGGTACCGGGAAAAGTATTCACCTTCGATTTGCAAGTAAACAGCGTGCGTAAAAAGCGGGCCGCGTCGGGGATTTCCGGCGCGGCCCGCTTGGTATCGCACATAGATTCGCAAGGTTGCGGCAGCCAGCGGTTTACTTGGCGTCGTAGGCCTCGGCATCCCACCAGTCGAGCTGGGCGATGTTGTCGCGGATGTGCTGGCAGCTCTTGTGGAAGCCCTCGAGCTCGTACTCGGACAGGTCGAGCGCGTAGACCTCCTCGACGCCCTCGGCACCGATCACGCACGGCAGGGAGGTAAAGATGCCCTCCTCGCCATACTGGCCGGTCATGAGCGTGGAGGCGGAAAGCACGGCGTGCTCGTTGTGCAGCACGGCGGCGCAGACGCGCGCGGCGGAGTTGGCGACGGCGTACTCGGTGCACTGCTTGCCCTGGTAGGTCACATAGCCGCCCTTGCGTGCAAGCTCCTCGACCTCCATGTGGTCGAAGGCGTACTTGTCGGGGTTCTCGGTCTGAAGCTCGTTGAGATTTTTGCCGGCGATGGTTGCGGCCTTAAAGGCAGCAAGCTGGCTAAAGCCGTGCTCGCCGATCATGTAGGCGTCGATGGACTTGGGGCTCACGCCGACCTTCTTGGAGATCTCGGTGCGCAGGCGGGCGGAGTCCAGGCCGCAGCCCGAGCCGATGATCTTCTTGGGATCGTAGCCGGTCAGGTGCCACAGCTCGGTGCACACGACGTCGCAGGGGTTGGAGATGCTCACGAAGATGCCGTCAAAGCCGGCGTCGACGATGCGCTTGGCAAAGGTGCGGGCGGCGTCGGTGGTAAAGAACAGCTCGCCGTCGCGGTTGCCGGCGGCCAGCGCGACCTTGCCGGCGGCGTTGACGATGACGTCGCAGCAGGCAAGCTCCTCGTAGTGGTCGTAGCAGTTGACGATCTTGGTGTTGTACGGGACAAACGAAAGGGAGTCGCGCAGGTCCTGGACCTCGGACGTCACCTTGGCCTCGTTGATATCGCACAGGTACAGCTCATCGGCAATGCCCTGCATGAGCAGGCTGTTGGCGACATGTGCTCCTACGTGGCCCTGGCCGACCACACCGATCTTACGCGTCTGGTACATATATGTATCCTTTCGGCCGAGTTTTTCGCGTCGAACCATTGTAGCGTCCTGTTGCCACTTTGCTAGGCTAAAGCGCCATAGATTTTTGGGCATGCCTTAATCTCTACTTTTGGAGTGATTTGGGCCGCTGACGGCATCGCTGGGCGATGTGCTCGCGCGGATGGGGCCGCTCGTTGTACCATAACTGCAACTGACTCGTAAGGAGCATCCATGCCCATTCGCATCCCCGACGCCCTCCCTGCCGCCGCGCAGCTCGAGAGCGAGAACATCTTTGTCATGACCGAGTACCGCGCGCTGCACCAGGACATTCGTCCGCTGCGCGTGCTCATCCTCAACCTCATGCCCACCAAGATCGCCACCGAGACGCAGATCATGCGCAAGCTCTCCAACACGCCGCTGCAGGTGGAGGTGGATCTGCTGCGTACCAAAACGCACGAGGCCACGCACGTGAGCGCCGGCCACCTGGAGACGTTCTACCGCACGTTCGACGACATCCGCGACATCCACTACGACGGCCTGATCATCACGGGCGCGCCGGTGGAGCAGATGCCGTTCGAGGAGGTCGACTACTGGCCCGAACTCTGCCAGATTATGGATTGGTCCACCACGCACGTGCACTCTACGCTGCACATTTGCTGGGGCGCACAGGCCGGTCTGTACCATCATTACGGTATCCAGAAGTACGACCTGCCGGCAAAGGCGAGTGGCGTGTTCGAGCATTATCTGGTGAAGCCGCAAAGCCCGCTGGTCCGCGGCTTTGACGACCGTTTCTATGCCGTGCATTCGCGCAACACCGATGTGCGCCGCGAGGACGTGGAGGCCGAGCCGCAGCTTGAGGTTGTGGCCGTGTCCGACGAGGTGGGCCTGTACATCGTCAAGTCGACCGACAGCCGTCGCTTCTTTGTCTTTGGCCATCCCGAGTACGATACCGACACGTTGCGCCTGGAGTACGAGCGCGACGTGAAGCGCGGACTCAACCCCCAGGTTCCGGCGCATTACTTCCCGAATGACGACCCCACGGCCGAGCCGCGCAACGTCTGGCGCAGCCAGGCTCAGTTGCTCTACACCAACTGGCTCAACTACTACGTCTACCAGACCACGCCCTACGACCTGGCCCGCGCCGGCGAGGAGCACTAGGCTGCGATGGTACTGCTGTAGCCGTGGCTGATGTGGCGGCGATTAGGCGCTGATGATGTGGGGTAGCGGCAGGTCGTGGGCATCGGTGGGGACGTGGTCGATGCGTTGTTCGTCGAAGGCGATGCCGACGATTTGACATACGGGCGGGAGCATGGGCAGGTAGCGGTCATAGCAGCCGCCGCCGTAGCCCAGACGCGCGCCGGTTTGGTCGAAGGCCACGAGCGGCACAACAATCATGTCGAGTGCTTCGGCAGGCACGATGGGGAAGCGGCCGCTGTCGATGTCCATGGCCGCGAAAGCCCGTGTGGGGTGGGCGATAAACGGAGCCGCGGACGCATCGTCGGCGGCAACTGCCCGCATACACATGCGCTGGCCACAAGCTGCGGCGTCTGTTGCCGAGAGCATGCACGGATAGGCCACGCGCCAGCCACGTTTGGCGGCAGCTGCGGCAAACGCGGCTGAGTCGACTTCGGAACCCATCGCGGCATAGACGGCAACGGTGTGCGGCGCCGCGGCATCCAAGCGGCCCAGCAGCTCGGCCAGCCGCGCACAGATAACGGCAGACTTCGCTGCCCGCACATCCAAATCAATCGCATCGCGCCGGGCAATCACTGCTCGCCGCAATTTAGCCTTGTCCATCCTAACCTCCTCTAGCAAACCTGCCAAAAAGGGACAGGTTTATTTTGGCAGGTTTATCTGGGCAAACAGCAAAACAACCACGAAGGGGATACATGCACCTTCGTGGTGGTCTGTGCTGTGATGGGCGTCTGCGGCGGTTTGTCTCGATCTGTAACATCAAGACGGCAATATCGGCTCCAGATGTTACAGATCGAGACGTTTCCAGACGACGCCGACCTTTTGTCTCAATCTGTAACAACTAGGTCCAATTTTGCCGAGTTACTGTTACAGATCGAGACAAACCGCCGCGGTGGGCTGCGCCGCCTCGCCCAAGCCGCAGAAAAAGGTAGATTTTCAGGCATGTCCTAAAAATCTACCTTTGTGCATTAGCCCAGCAGGTCGATGACGTTAAAGCCGGCGTTGCTCTTGGCGATGACGTCTCGGCCGCCAAAGACGCAGGTGGGCGACTCGGCTGCGATGCGCGTCACGTCGGCGCCGAGCGAGCGCAGCTCACCGGGCGTGGCGGCGAGCATCTGGGCGCGGCGCTCCTCGCGTGCGTGCGGATCGAGCCCGGCCAGGTAGGTCGTGTTGCGGCGCTTGGTGAGCGCGTACGGCTTCACCGGCGCGTCCATGCCGCTCACGCAGCTCACGATAAAGCCCTCAAAGGCGGCCTCGTCGGGCTCAAAGCTGCCGAGCCATTCGCCTGCACGCGCCACGCGCTCAATCGAAGGATCGATCGCCGGGTCGCGGTAGGTGTAGAACGCCGTCTGGCGCTCGCCGGCTGCGCGGAATCCGCAGCCGTACGCACCGCCCTTCACGCGAATCTCGTTCCACAGGTAATCGTAGGAGAGCGCGTTGGCAGCCACGGCCCAAGCGCCTGTCACGTCAATGCCCAGGCGACGCGGATCGCACGCACGCGCGGCAAAGCAGATGTCGCTGGGGATCACGAAAGCCTCGTGGCGGTCGCACGGCGCCGGCACCGCGAGCGCGTCGCGGCCGGCACCATCGCCTGCACCCAGCCCCAGGTCGCCCGCGGCATCCCAGTACGCGTCAAAGTCCTCGTCGCTGCCGGTAAAGCTCGCCATGCAGCCGTCGGCCACAAAGATGCGGCCCGCCAGCTCGGTAAGCTTGGCGCGCAGGCCGTCCAGGCGCTCGTCAAAGTGGTTGAGCAGATCGCGCAGGAACAGATAGAAATCAACGCCCGAAAGCTGCTCGCGCACCACGGCCGAAGGCGAGCTGTAGCTCATCGCGCGACCGAGCGCCGCCGAGTGGCCGTTGTTGATAAAGCCCTGCTCAAGCCCAATGCGAATCTGCGTGAGCACGTCGCGCATGCGGTCGGCGTCGGCGTCTGCCAAAAGCGTGCTCGACCATACCTCGCGCGGCAGACTCGCCAGCGCATCGATCTTCTCGGACAGGGCGCCGGCGCTCACCAGCAGGTAGGGGCGCACGCCGTCTACTTCGGGCTGCGTCATGACTTCGGTCGTAAAGCTCAAAAAGCCGAGCTTGCCGGCGAGCAAGTTATCGAGTTCCTCGGCCGAGTGCTCGCGCGTGGGCAGCTGCTTAAGCAGGCGGCAGAGCAGTGTCACATAGGGCAGGTCCTCAAACGCGACGCAGCTCAGGTCGAAATACTGCATGGCGTAGGCCAGACGGTTGGTGGGGATGCCGTGGCGCAGGCAGGGGATGGGCGCGGTCGTGTCCACGACCAGTGGCGGCTCGGGGCGCGCCTCGCCAATGTCGGACACGCGCAGGCGCGGCAGCGTGGCCTTGGCCTCGGGTGTGTCTTCCGCCTCCTGCGCGGCACGCAGCGCGGCCGTGCGCTCGACCACGTCGGCCAGCTCGGCATCGGTCATGGCATCGCG
The DNA here is from genome assembly GCA_905199455.1 of Collinsella aerofaciens. Classification (GTDB taxonomy): domain Bacteria; phylum Actinomycetota; class Coriobacteriia; order Coriobacteriales; family Coriobacteriaceae; genus Collinsella; species Collinsella aerofaciens_AW. The sequence continues at coordinate 4,842 of CAJKGV010000099.1, forward strand.
CTTGGCTGCCAGCTCGGCGGCCTCGGCACCCTCTGAACCATCGGCGGCGTCCACCGGCACCAGCTCGACCAGTGCCATGTGATCGTTCTGCAGCACCAGTTCGCGCAGCAGGTCCTCAAAATAGCTGCCGTCCAGGTCGCCGCGCAGCTCCTCGTACACCGGGCCGTACTTGAGCGCCAGCGTCGCGGCGTCGTCATCGTAGAGCCACGTGCTCAGCGCGTCGCACGCAATGGCCACGCCGTCGGCGATACCGTAGTCGCGCTGGCGCAGGTCGTATTCGTTGCTGCTGATGATGGCTTCCAGGCGCTCGCGCGAAACGCCGTGCTCGCATAGGTCGCGGCAGGCGTCCTGGAACACGCGGCGCAGCTCGCGCGCCACGCCGGGCTGCGCGTTTTGCAGCATGATGAGCTCGTAGGGCTGCAGGCTCTCGGCCGCGGTGTAGCTCACCACGTTGCCGCCCAGGCCGGCGGCCAGAATGGCCTTCTTAACCGGTGCTTCGTTGGAGCCCAGCAGTGCCTCGAACAGGATATCCGCCGCGATCGTGCGTTTGCGGTCGAGCGCGCTGCCCAGCACCAGGCCCAGGCCCACCAGGGCGTTCTCGGGTGTAGTGGCCATCTCGACGCGCTTGTACTCGCAGGTCACGGGCGCCTGCACGCCCAGCGGATTGGGCGCCAGCGTGGACGGGTCCTCGCCGGCGGCGACGGCAGCGTCCATGCGGCAGCTCGCGGCACTCGGCTGCGACAGATAACGCTCGTCCAAAAACGCCAGCGCGCGGTCCACATCTAGGTCGCCGTAGAGCGTTATATAAGAGTTGGAAGGATTGTAGTGGCGCGCGTGCGTGTCCAGGAACTGCTCGTAGGTGAGCGCGGGAATCGCGCGCGGGTCGCCGCCGCTCTCGTGCGCATAGGCGGTGTCGGGATAGAGCGCGGCGTTGATGGCGTCGTCCAGCACGCTCATGGGGTCGGACAGCGCGCCCTTCATCTCGTTAAACACCACGCCGTTATAGCGCAGCGTGCCCTCGCGCAGGCTGGCGGGGCTGCCGTCGCCCTCGCCCTCGGCGCTCTCTGGCAGATCCAGCTCGTAGTGCCAGCCCTCCTGCTCAAAAATGGTGGGCTTGGTATAGATGGCCGGGTTGAACACCGCGTCCAGGTACACGTCCATCAGGTTATACAGATCCTGCTCGTTGGTGGTGGCAACGGGGTAGATGGTCTTGTCGGGGTAGGTCATGGCGTTGAGGAACGTCTGCATGGAGCTCTTGATCAGGTCGACAAACGGCTCCTTGACGGGAAACTTGGCCGATCCGCACAGCACCGAGTGCTCAAGAATATGGAACACGCCGGTGGAATCGGCTGGCGGCGTCTTAAAGCCAATGGCAAAGGCCTTGTTTTCGTCGTCGCACGCCAGGTACAGCAGACGAGCGCCCGAGGCAGTGTGTCGCAGCACGTAAGCGTCCGAGTCGAGCTCGGGCACGGTCTCGCGGCGCTCGACGGCAAAGCCGTGGCAGGTAGTGCCGGGCACCAGCAGTGCAGCGGCTGCGGCGCGCGGGTCGGTTGAGGTGGTGGGCATATGCAGTCTCCTTTGACGCCCCAGCGGGGGCGAATCGAGTCGAATCCTCGAGAGTATACCCATATGGGGCCGCGACCCTGCGGCGAACTGGAGACGATACAGCCGGATTGGGCATAGGTCCCGCGTGCCCGCCGCACGAGCGTGGAAAATTGGACACTCGCCAAACGAGAGTGGATATTCGGACGGACGAGCGAGGATTTCCGGATACCTATCGAACGAGAGTGGATATTTGGACGGAATTTGCCGCAAAAGCCCCAAAAACCGTCCAAATATCCACTCTCGATATCCGACCGTCCGAAAATCCTCGCTCGTCCATCACTCGCGTATCTCTCATCTCTCACTCATCTCTAATACGAGAGATAACAGAAAGACGAGAGATAAATATGAGAGATAACTGAGCAGCAAAGAGACAAGCAATCA
>CAJKGV010000100.1:0-6818 GCA_905199455.1 Collinsella aerofaciens
AAGGTGCCTGTCCCCTCCATGGTGGTTTTGTGTCTGAAGCAACGCTAGTGTCGGAGTCCCAGCAGGCCGCGGCCGCGATGACGGGCGTCGGCGTGCACCTGAGCGTGCGGACCGGCGGCCTTGACGGACTCGGGCAGGTGCGAGTACTTCTTCTCGAAGTTCTCCTCGAACATCACGGCCAGGTTGTGCGTGACCTCGTCGTAGCGCGCGGTGCTCTGCCAGTACTGGCGCGGCACCAGAATGCCATCGGGCACGCCGTGGCACGTCGTGGGAATGTCGACGTTAAAGATGTCGTCGTGCACGAACTCGCTGTCCTCGATGGTGCCGTCGAGGGCGCGCGCGACCAGCGAGCGCGTGTAGGCCAGCTCGATGCGATGGCCCACGCCGTAGCCGCCGCCGATCCAGCCGGTGTTGACGAGGTACACGCGCGTGCGGCCGTCGGCAATACGCTCGCCGAGCATCTTGGCGTAAACCATGGGGTCGAGTGGCATAAACGGCTCGCCGAACAGCGAAGAGAACGTGGGCGTGGGCTCGGTGACGCCGACCTCGGTGCCGGGAATCTTAGCCGTAAAGCCCGTCACAAAGTGGTACATGGCGGCATCGGCCGTCAGGCGTGAGATGGGCGGCAGCACGCCAAAAGCGTCGCAAGTCAGGAACAGCACGACACTCGGAGTGGTGCCCATGCCCTTAGTCCACGCGTTAGGAATGTGCTCCACGGGATAGGCCACGCGCGTGTTGTGCGTGATCGAGATGTCGTCGTAGTTGGGCTTGCGGTTCTCGTCGAGCACAACGTTTTCGCAAATCGCGCCAAAGCGGACAGCGTTGAAGATCTCGGGCTCGTGGAAGGCGTCCAGGCCCTCGCATTTTGCGTAGCAGCCACCCTCAATGTTGAAGATGCCCATGTCGGACCAACCGTGCTCGTCGTCGCCGATCAGCAGGCGCGTGGGGTTGGCGGAAAGCGTAGTCTTGCCGGTACCGGACAGGCCAAAGAACACGGCGGTCTCGTGCGTGACGGGATCCATGCTGGCCGAGCAGTGCATAGGCAGCACGTCGTCCTCGACGGGCAGCAGATAGTTCATGACGCTAAAGATCGACTTTTTAATCTCGCCGGAGTAGCCGGTGCCGGCGACCAGAATCACGCGTTCCTGGAAGTTGATGACCACGGCGGCACTGGAGTTGAGGCCCTTGATGGCAGGATCGCACTGGTAACCGGGCGCTGCGAGCACGCAGAAGTCGGGCTCGCCGGTGCGCGCGATTTCGCGAGCGAGCGGGCGGGCGAGCATCTGCTTAATAAAAAGTGCCTGGCTGGCACGCTCGCAGGCAACGAGCAGTCGACGCGTGTGGTTGCGGTCGGCACCTGCCATGCCGCGGGTGACGAACACGTCGCGCTCGTTGAGATAGTCGACGATGCCGGCCTTGATGGCCTCATAGCTCTCGACGGACAGCGGGCGGTTGACCGCGCCCCAGGCGATCTTGTCGTGAACATCGGGGGTGTCAACGATAAAGCGGTCATTGGGGGAACGGCCGGTACGCTCCCCCGTCTCGATCACCAGCGCGCCGTTGGATGCCATGCGGCCTTCTTCGCGGCGGATAGCGTGCTCGACGAGCTCCGCGGCGGGCAGATCGACCAGCAGACGGGGTTGATTCTCGGCGGGATCTTCGACCAGCGTAATACCAAAATTGGACAGAACTTCTGCAGGGGTAACACCAGGCATGGGGCCTCCTTTAAAAACGCGGCACGTGGACGCGGCGCGCACTTTACTCACGTAAAGCCCGTTGTACCCGATATGCAAAAACGTTTTTGCGGCAAGGGCGGCAAGCCCGCCCAACGGTCAAAAATCGCAGGCAAGCGGCCCAGTCATTGGGGACGTTCTTAAACGACTAGTCATTGGGGACACTCTTGAACAGGCAACATTCAAGGAGTGTCCCCGGATGCCGGCACTTAGGGACGTTCCCAAAGTGCCTGCACATAAGGAACGTCCCTAAGTGCCGACTACCGAATGGCGCCGCCGAAATTATCGAACAACCTGTTCAAAAACACGAGCGGACACCGCGGTGTCTATACTAGAGCGCAGCAATAGAAAGGACCCCGCTTTGAGCATCACGCCCCTCGATAGCATTCGCCGCGCCATCGCCCGCCGCAACGGCATCTCCAACCCCGCTGCATCGAAAGACGGCGCCGCGAAGGCCCAGGGCGGCCGCATCGAGAACGGCCTCTTCCCTGCCTCCCACACGGCCGAAGAGCTCGCACGCATCCATGAGCTGAGTCAGCGCAACGCCGGCGGACCCGATAGCAGCCAAGCCACACGTCGCCGGCGCGAACGCGATCGGGAGCCCGGCCCCGTCCGCCGTATGGTCAACGCTTGGTGGAACCGCCTGCTCGGCGCCGTCTACGGCGGCGGCTTCTCCATGCAGGAAGCGGAATACGAGGAGCACGCCACCCGCCGCGACTATCTCTGGAATACCCTGGGCACCGCCGTGTGGGGCATGGCGTTTCCTCTGCTCACCATCGTGTCGACACAGCTCGCGGGTGCCGAGGAGGCCGGTAAGTTCTCCATCGCCTTCGTCACCGGCACGCTCATCATGATCGCATGCAACTACGGCGTGCGCAATTTCCAGGTCTCAGACATCGACGAAAAGACGTCCTTTGCCTCCTACCAGCTCAACCGCTGGCTTTGCGGAGCGCTCGCCCTAGGCTGCGGCCTCATGTACAGCAGCGCCCGCGGCTATGACGCGCAGATGGCGACGATCGGCCTGGGCGTCTACCTGCATAAGGTCATCGACGGCGTCGCCGACGTGTACGAAGGCCGCCTGCAGCAGGCCGACAAACTCTACTTGGCTGGAATGAGCCAAACGCTACGCTCCGTCGGCGTCATCGCGGTCTTCAGCGTGGCGCTGTTCCTCACGCGCAGCATGCCCATCGCGGCCATGGCCATGGGTGTCGCCGCGATCGCCTCGCTCGTGCTGGTCACCGCGCCGCTCGCCCTGCTCGAGACCGAAAAATCGCGCCGCGTGAGCCTTCGCGAGGTCGGCCACCTGTTTGTCCAGTGCGCTCCACTCTTTGGTGCACTGTTCTTGTTCAACCTTATCGAGAGCATGCCCAAGTTTGTGATGGAAGGCACACTGGCATACAAATATCAGCTGTACTTTAATGCCCTGTTCTTTCCGGCGCAGGCTATTTTGCTGAGCATTGGATTTATCTATAAACCGCAGCTCCTGCGCTTGTCGAGCATTTGGGCTAATCCTCGCAAGCGTCATCGCTTTGACCTGATTATTGTTGCCGTTATGGCGCTGATCGTGGTCATCACCGGCGTGTGCGCCGCATTTATGGCAGGCCCCGGCATTCCCCTCATGAGCTTTATGTACGGCCTCAACTTTGAGCGCTACCGAACGCTTGCACTGCTAATGGTCGTCGCCGGCGGCGTCACCGCGGCCATCGACTTTATCTACGCCATCATCACGGTGCTGCGCCACGCTGGAGACGTCACCAAGATCTACCTGATCTGCTTCGCCGTAAGCGTGGTGCTGCCGATGATCCTGATTAAGCTGCTGGGTCTGATGGGCGCTGTGGTGAGCTACCTAGCCATCATGGCCCTACTCCTGGTGCTGCTGATAATCGAGTACCGCCGCATCCGCCAACGCATCGAACGCGACCGCAACCCATACGGCGCCTAATTAGCTGCCCGGTCACCGGAATTTGCGATGGAATCACCCCGTCTGGGGTCTCGTTGCGGACAATATTCATCACGCAAAACTAAGTGAGTAGACTTTTACCGAATCCCCGACCACACCAACAGAGCACAAGTCTGTGACCTGCGGTTTTATTGAGGCAAATATGTTGGGTGCTCGGCATTTCCAAAAAAGTCTACTCACTTAGCCGGCGGGCAGCCAAATGATTATTTAATCCCCGTCCCAGAGAAATCAATTAGCGGGCAGAAGGGCAAAAGTAGTCAAATAAGCCCCGTCCCAAATTAGCTACCCCTTGCACCGATTATTCGCCCGGGTTGATGTTCGCGTAGAACTCCGCCCCGTCGTCCAGGCGCAGGATGCCCACGCGACCGAACTCGGAGCCGGTGGCGGCAGCGCAGTCGATGTCGATGCGATCGGGCACACCGGCGGCATCCTCGCCGCCCAGGCGCACAATCTGCCCGCGGCCCGACTCCTCATCGAGCCCCGCAAGACCACCGACCTCGCAATAACGCCCGAGCGACACCGTTGGCGTGTGACCGCTCACCACGACCGGACCCTTGCCCTCGGCAGAAAGCAGCCCGGTCGACGCATCCCAATAGCCATGACGAATCCACAGCAGGTCATCGGACGACTGCACCGCGAGCATCTGCTGCAGCAGCTCGCGATCGGCACCCACCGCTCCAACGCCATCGGCACAATCGACGCCATGCTCAAGCAAAAACGCCCGCGCCGCCTCGGTCTCAATACCGGCATGTACCAGCAGATACGGGCGCTCCTCGGTCTCGACCACCGCGTAGAGCGGCAGCGCGGCCACCCATCGCACGAGCTCCTCGTATGCCTCAAATTCCATGTCGTTGAGCTGCTCGCGCGTCGTCCAGCCACCGTTGATATCCCAGGTCTCGGCATCGAGCGGATCCTGGCCAATGATGGCATCGAGCATGATCTGCTCGTGATTGCCCTTGAGAACGCGGGCGTTAGGCAGCGAGCGCACGAGCTTAATAACGCCGACCGGATCGGGCCCGCGATCGATCATGTCGCCCAGCACGTACAGCGTGTCGTCGGACGTCAACGAAATCTTGGACAGGGCCTCGTCAAGCGCACGCACGTGCCCGTGAGCATCAGATGTCACATAGATCGCCATGGTACGCCTCTCCTTGCATTGCGGCCAAAGCCCGGCGCCGCAACTAAAACTTCAAGTTGAACTTAAACGTTACCCATTGTACTCCGTTGCAATAAAGCTGGAAAGGGTTTCCGAGCAGAGGCAAAGACGGCAGCCGTCTATGACGATATCGCGCACGCCCGCAATCCAACCCCATAAACCCACCATCTTTGGGTACAAATAACCGCAGACAACTAACCGTGCCACGCCAACCACCCAGGAGCGGACACCATCCATGAACCAGATCCTTCTTTTTATCGGCCTCGTCATCATTTTGTGCCTGACCATCAAACCCGTCGGCAAAAAGCTCCCCTTCCCCACCCTGCTTATCTTTATCGCGCTCGGCATGCTGCTGGGCGTCAACGGCCCGGCGCATATCGACTTTAGCGACTACGCACTCACCGAAACCGTCTGCAGCACGGCGCTATTGTTCATCATGTTCTACGGCGGCTTTAACACCAACATAGACCGCGCCAAGCCCGTCGCCGCGCCGGCGGTGCTGCTGAGCACGCTCGGCGTCGTCATCACCGCAGGCATCACCGGCGTGTTCGCCCACTTTGTGCTGGGCTTCGACTGGATCGGCGGCCTGCTGCTGGGATCGGTCGTGGCGTCCACCGACGCGGCCAGCGTCTTTAGCGTTCTGCGCGAGCACAGCCTTTCGCTGAGGGGCGGCACCGACTCGCTGCTCGAGGTCGAATCGGGCTCCAACGACCCCGTCGCCTACATGCTCACCGCCGTGCTCGCGACCCTCGCGGCGGGCGGCAATATCGACATTCCCGTGCTGCTGACCAAGCAGATCATCCTGGGCGTGGGGCTGGGCCTTGCCATCGGCTGGACATCCAGCCGTCTGATTGAGCGCGCACACGCAACGGCCGAAGGCGCGCAGACCATCTTCTTGTTCGCCGTGGCCATCGTCGCCTACGCGCTGCCGAGCTATCTGGGCGGCAACGGCTTTTTGGCCGTATACCTGGCAGGCATTGTGCTGGGCGCGAGCGACATCACCGGCAAGGTCGAGATGGTGCACTTCTTCGACACCCTCACCGAGATGGCCGAGATGACCATCTTCTTCTTGCTGGGCCTGCTCGTGACGCCCGCCCGCCTGCCGCAAATGCTACTGCCGGGCCTGGCACTCATGGCGTTTATGCTCTTCGTGAGCCGCCCCATCGCCGTCGGTGTGCTGTTGGCGCCCTTTAAGACGAACCCTCGCCAGGTAGCGCTCGTAAGCTGGGCTGGCCTGCGCGGCGCGGCTTCGGTCGTCTTTAGCCTCTTTGCCGTGGTGGCCGGCGTTCCCGGTGGTCACGACCTGTTTGACCTGGTGTTTGTGATTGCCGTGTCGAGCATTGTGGTGCAGGGCTCGCTGCTGCCGGCGGTGGCGAAAAAGCTCGACATGATCGACGCAGAAGGCGACGTGCGCCGCACGTTTAACGACTACCGCGACGAAGACGGCATGTCGTTCGTCAAGCTCAAGGTGGGCGCGGGTCATCCGTTTGCCGGACGCTCGCTCGCCGATATTGGCAGCGCTACGAACATGCTCGTCGTCCTGGTGCTGCGCGACGGCGCGCACCCGGTGTTACCCAATGGCGATACCGTAATCGAGGAAGGCGACCTGTTGGTGATGGCTGCCCCAACATTTGAAGAGCGTGCCGAGGTTACGCTGCGCGAGGTCACCGTAACGCCCCACGGTCGCCTGGCCGGCCAGCGCCTGCGCGACGTGCCGCAAGGCAAGCACCCCTTTATCGTCGTGATGCTCAAGCGCGACGGCCAAACGATCATCCCCGACGGCAACACCCTCATATACGCCGGCGACGAAGCCGTCATCGCCACCCTGGCATCGTAGCGGCTATGGGGTAGCTAATTTGGTACGGGGGCTTTTTAGCTACCCAACTCTTTGTGACATTTCCATACCCGCAGGTAGGTTGACGAAATTGTGCTGTGGTAGTATAAGTTCTAGTTGACCAGAGTCATCTTC
>CAJKGV010000101.1:0-6789 GCA_905199455.1 Collinsella aerofaciens
CGCTTGATGGAGCGCGTGTGCAGCAGCGCCACGATCAGGTAGGTCGCAAAGCCAATGCCGACGCATGCAGCCATGGACCAAGCGGGCACGTAGATCTCGATATTTCCGTTGTAGGCGAGCAGCATCGAGCGGAAGATGGCCGTGAGCGAGCCAATAATGACCGGCAGGCTCAGCACAAGCGACGCCGCCACGCACAGTGTGATCGACCGGATGTACAGATGCGAGATCTCGCCATCGCGATAGCCAAAGACCTTCATGTAGCTAATCGACCGGGCGCTGTGGTCGATCACAGCCTTGGTCAGCAGGTACATAAACAGCAGGAAGATAAACACCGCGAGCCCAATCATCATTCCGATCATTTTGCTCATCATGCCGATGAACTGGTCGCCCACGGCGCGCATGTCGTCGGGCGTGGTGTCGCCGGCAAAGTAGCGCGCGTCGAGGTCGAGCTTCTCGTTGCTCACATAGCCGTTAAAGTAGGCGGCATCGTTGTCGAACAGCTCGTTAAAGTCGTCGATACTCATATAGATATTCATGTCCGACTTGGAGCCCCAGGCACAGTCCTTGCCCGCGTACTCAAGGGAATAATGCTCCCCCTCGTACTTGTCGATGAGCGTGACCTTCTGGCCCTCGCTCCAGCCAAACTTGTCGAGCAGGCCGCCGCCAAAGACGACGCGCCCATCGCCAACGTGGAGGTCTTTCCAATAGCGCGAATCGGGCGAGATGCCGTAGACGGAAATCGTCTCCTCGCCATTTCCGTCGCCGCGATCGTATTGCAGCTGGTAGACAGCGTATTTCTCGGCCTGTGCGATTGCGCCCGCGCCGTTGTCGATCGTGTTAACCGGGTGAATGTCGTCGTTGTCGGTGTCGATCTTAGAGGCCTTGTCGATCAGGTCGATAGCCTCGTCGCGGTCGCAGCCGAGGGCATCGGCAAGATCGTCAAGGCACGCGTAGAGCGCATCCTTCTTATCCTGGACCTTGGCAAGCGCGTCCTGCGCCGCGGCCAGGCTCTCGGCAGACGGAGCGCTGGTCGCGGCATCGGCTGCCGCCTGCGCCGCATCGGCCGCGTCGTCAAGCTCGTCATCGGCATCCCGGGCGGCAGAAAGCAGCGCGCCGTCAACCGACTGCAGGCGCTCGAGCGCCGACCACTGCTCGCGCTCCTCGGCGGTGCCCTCGAGCTCCAGCGGCGCCTTGAGCGTGTACTGATGCTCGGCGACCAGGCTTGTCTCGAGGTTGTCCGCATAGTGCGTCATCGTGGGCAGAATCGCCAGGCCAAAGAGCAGTAGCAGCGAGGCAAACGCGATGCCCACGAAGAGCGTGGCGAAGTTGCCCAGATTGCGCAGGAAGATACGCAGGCGGAAGCGGGAAACAAAACCCATGCGCTCCGGCAGCTGCAGGCCGCGCTTGGTGCCCGATTTGCCACTCGCCTCGTGACGAAGGAACTGCAACGGCGTCTTGCCCATCTTGCGAAGCAGACCCACCAGCGTGATGAGGATGAGCGCGGCGGCGGGAACCACGGCGCACTTCACAAAGATCTCCCAGCTCCAGTACACTTGGAAGGGCGGCAGGCTGTACGAACCGTAATAGAGGCTGCGCATGGGCTCGGTAAAGAACACAACGCCGAGCGCAGTGCCCAAAAGCGCCGCGAGCACGCCCACGATAGCGGGAAGCGCGAGGTAGTGCAGCACGATCTCGCGGCGGCGATAGCCGCTGGCGAGCAGCGTGCCGATGATGGCGCTTTCCTCCTCGATGGTGGCGTCGGTAAGGACCACAAAGACGAACGCCATGATCACGATGATGATGTCGAGCAACGTCATCCACATCATGGAGTCGCCGTCCACGTCGTCGCGCGCATAGCCAATGCCCTGGTTGGAATCGGCGTCGATGAGGTCATCCACGCGCGCATCGGCATCGGTCAGCGCCTCGACCATATCTTGCTCGGCGTCGATGCGATCTGCAGTGGAGAGACCGCGATCGGCAAAGGTGAAGGAGTAGGTGTAGGCGGGTGCGCCGCCGGCATCCTCAAGCGCGGCAAAGCCGGCGTCGGTGACCTCGGCAACACCATAGGTGATGGTATTCACCGTAAAGTCCGAATTGTTGAGGAACAGCGCCTGGCTATCGGGCTGGGTCATGATGCCGCAGATGGTGTAGGTGCGCCCCTCGAGCTCGACCTTATCGCCCACGGCGAAGTCGTTGTTGGTGGCGAAGACACGGTCGATGGCCACCTCGTCGTCCGCCTTAGGCTGCCTACCTTCGCAGTAGGACGCGATATCGACCTTGGTGCGGTGCGCATAGGTGCGCAGCGTGCGCTTGGTGCCGTCGTCGCCGGCGGTCTTTTTTATGATGGCGTCGATGGAGAAGTTCTTGTAGAGCGTGACGCCGCCGACGTCGCCGGCTGCATCCTCGGCTGCCTTGAGCTGGTCTTTGGTGGCCTCGAAAGAGGTGGTCACGCGGCCGTCCTCAATCGTGTACGCATCGCGCATGTCGTCGATAAGGCAGCCGATGGAATGCGCTGCGAGCAAAAAGCCCGAGGTGAGAGCGATGCTTCCGCACATAAGCAAAAAGATGCCCAGGTACTTGCCGATATTGCGGCGCAGCTCGCGCGGGAGACGTTTTGCGAGAGGTGTCATGGCGCCGCCTACCAATCGAGCTCGGCGGCCGCAACGGGCGACTCGTTGAGCTCATCCTCGACGATGCGCCCGTCGCGCAGGCGCAGCACGCGATTGGCCATGCGCGCGATGGCGGCATTGTGGGTGACAATGATGATGGTGCAGCCGTAGGTGCGGTTGACATCCTCCATGAGCTGCAAGATTTCCTTGGACGTCTTATAGTCAAGCGCGCCCGTGGGCTCGTCGCACAGCAGCAGGCCCGGGTTTTTGACGAGTGCGCGGCCGATGGCACAGCGCTGCTGCTGGCCGCCCGAGACCTGGCGCGGGAACTTGTTGCGGTGCTCGTAAAGGCCCAGCGAACGCAGCAGGTCGTCGACATTGAGCGGGTTTTTGGACAGGTGCGCCGTGACCTCGATGTTTTCCTTGATGGTGAGGTCGGGCACCAGGTTGTAGAACTGAAAGACAAAGCCCAGCTCACGGCGGCGATACTCGCCCAGGTCGGCAGGCTTGAGCACCGTGAGGTCGCAGCTGTCCACCATGATGGAGCCGCCGTCAGCATCCTCCAGGCCGCCGATCAGGTTGAGAAAGGTCGACTTGCCCGAGCCCGAGGGCCCCAGCATGACGCAGATCTCGCCGCGGTTGATGGACGCGTCGATGCCATCGAGTACCGTCAGGCGCGCATCACCGTCGCCGTAGTGCTTTTTGAGATCCTTAACCTGGACGTAGGCTTCCTGCGTTGCCATGGTATCCCCCATTGTTAGCCTCGTACTACTTTATGAACGTAATAGTAAACCTTGGCGAACTATTTTGGGGCGAGGCCTAGGATTTATTTCAGACTAGGCGCAGGATTTGGCGCGTGCGAGAGCCAGGCCTACGGCGGCAATGGCGGCGGCGAAGAGCACGGTGACGCCCAGGTCACAGGCGATGTCGCCCAGCACGGTGGACGTCAGATCCGCGGCGAGCGCCTTGCTGATCGCGTCGTTCACCCAATACGTCGGCACAAAATGCGCCGCGGTCTGCACGGCCGGGCCCATCAGCGACAGTGGCATCCAGGCGCCGCCCAAAAACGTCATGAGCATGCCAAGCAGGTTGCCCACACCGTTGAGCAGCTCCTCGCGCGCGCCCAGACTCGAAAGCGCAAAGCCAACGGCCAGCGGCGTGCACGCCAGGGCAAACGTCGCCGCCAGCGCCAGACACACACGACCCACGCCGACCTCGGCAACCGCGCCGGCAAAGCCCACGACGCCCATCATGCTCGACACAAACCAGATGCAGACGGTGAGCACTGCGGCAGCCGCGAACACGGCAAGCGAGCGCTGGCGCTCGGAGACCGGGCCGGCATCCATACGACGTACGCGCTCGGGCTCGTTCATGCCCGAGAACACCAGCCCCACCGATACGATGACCGACGAGATAATCGCGTACGCGCCAAAGTTGAAGTACGACTCGAGCGTGGCGGCGGCTGTCGAGTCGACCTTGACCTGCTCGATCTGGACCTCGGCGCGCTTGGCGGCGGCATGCTCGGCGGCCTTGGCGACACTGCCATTAGAGGCAGTGGGCTCAAGCGCCGCCGCAGCGCCCACGAGCGAGATCCAGCGCGAGGCCTCGGCAGACGAAAGCGCCGCCGCCATGGTGCCGGAACCACAGGTCACGTCGAGCTTGGGCAGGGCCTCCCCCGCGCGGGCAGCCGCAACGAGGTCGCCCTCAAACCCCTCCGGGATAAAGAACACGCAGTCGGCGCTGCCCTTGGCGCTGTTGCTCTTGGAGAGCGCGTCCGCAAGGTCGTACGTATCGTCGCCGATGCCCGTGACCAGCTCAAAACGCGAACCCAGATGCTTGGTAAGCGCACGTGAAAGGTCGCTGTCGTCGCGGTCGACCACGATCACGTTGGCATCGTAGGGCTTGTACTCGGTGAGCTGCGACGAGTTCCAGCTCACCGATGCCGCGATGAATACGCCCATGAGCGAGATGAACACCGTATAGATGAGCAGGTAGAACGGGTGCGCCAGCGCCATGCGAAGCGCGGTCTTAAAGGTGCTCATAGCGACTCCTTCCAAAGATCAGCGTAGCGGCGGCGACAAACACCAGGGCCATCAGGACGAGCGCGCCCGCGCGAACAGCGAAGGGCCCCAGGTCCTCAAAGAAATACAGGCGATTGAACATGTCGCAGATGAGCTTGACGGGGTTGAACCAGCACTCGGCCGGGCAGGCGCGGGCGACGTCGTCGGCAAGCGCCATCGCCGGCTCGCCGTAGAGGCCGGCGAACAGGGCGCACGTGGTAGCAAAGCCCGTGAGGATGCCGGACTTGGACGCCTTGCCGCCCTTAACGGGAAGTGTGCCCACAAAGAGTCCCAGGCCCGTGGCGGCAAGCGCGGAAGCGGCGCCGCCCACCAGACACAGCCCCTCGCGCCCGCCAAAGTCGACGCCCACGACCAGGCGCACGTAGCCGATTGCGATCGCCATCGAGGCGAAGGAAACCAGCCACGAGCCGACAAAGATGCCGGCCAGCGACGCCGTCTTGGAAAGGCCGCCCACGCAGCGACGCGCGCCAAGGCCCGACAGATTGGGCTGCAAATCGACGACGCTCAAGGCGGCAAACTCGGCAGACATCATCGCGATCAGGCCAAAGAGCGCGTAGTAGTAGATGACCGTGCCATCGGGCGTTGTGCGCGTCAGGCTTACGCGGCGGGTGCCGCCCTCGAGCGACAGGGCGCGCGCAACCGCCTCCGGGTCGGTGAGCGCCGCCGGGTTGTCTTGGGCAATCTGGGACATGAGCTCGGCATTTTGTGTATACGAGCTTGCCACCGTCTCCAAAATGCTGCGGTCGGTGAGCACCGACGACGCACGCGAGTTGTCATAGCTCGAAAGCAACGTGAGTTTGGGCGTGCCCGCGTCGTCGACCGTATAGATGCCCGCAACCTCGCCGGCCTTAAGCGCACGGTTCGCATCGGCCGCGTCGTCGAGCTCGTGGATCTCGAGCAGATGATCGTCACCTTCCTTGGCAAGCGACGTCGCCACGCCCTTAAAGGTCGAAGCGTCCCAAGCCTCGTCCGCCACGACGGCAACCGGCACCGGGTCGATCTTGCCGTCGGAGCTGAGGTTCGCAAACATAAACATGAACATCGTGGAAAGTGCAATGGGAAAGAGAGCGCCCCAGACCCACGCGCTCGGCCGGCGCAGCAGCGTCTTGACCGTAGTGATGATGGTGTTGAACATGGCCGCCCCCTAGTCGCGCAGCTCGCGGCCGGTGATCTCGAGGAACACGTCGTTGAGGGTCGGCGGTTCGGAATAAATGCGGCCGAGCGCCACGTCATGCGAGCGCAGCGCATCGAGAATGTCCGTCAGGTTATGCGGGCTCGCCTCGCACGAAAACGTGAGCTGGCCCGCCGTCGCCGACAGGTCCAGGACATGCGGCAGGCTCGCGACGGCACCGAGCGCCGCGCTCGGCACCTCGCCGACCTCGATCACGATCTTCTCGCCCATCTGAATCATGCGTTTGAGCTCGTCATTGGTGCCCTGCGCCAGCACACGTCCGCCGTCCATGATCATGATGCGGCTGCAAATCTGCTCGACTTCCTCCATGTAATGGCTGGTATACACCACCGTGGCGCCCTCGTCGCGCAAGCGGCAGATGCCCTCCAGGATGGCGTTGCGACTCTGCGGGTCGACTGCCACCGTGGGCTCGTCAAAGAAGATGAGCTCGGGCTTGTGCGCAATGCCGCAGGCAATGTTGAGGCGACGTGCCAGGCCGCCCGAGAGCTTGCCGGGGCGGAACTTGGCAAAGTCGCCCAGGCCGACAAAGTCGATCGCCTCGTCCACCAGCGCACGGCGGCGCTTGCGGTCGCTAACGTAAAGGCTGCAGAAATAGTCGATATTCTCGCGCACGGTGAGCTCGTCGAACACCGCCACCTGCTGCGGCACCACACCGATGCGGCGCTTGAGGTCGTAGCGGGCGGGCGTCATGGGCTCGCCGAACAGCTCGATGGTGCCTTTGTCGTAGGCAAGCAGCTGCAAAATACAGTTGATGGACGTGGTTTTGCCCGAGCCGTTGGGACCCAGCAGGCCAAAGATCTCGCCGGGGGCGATGCTCAGGTTAAAGTGGTCGAGCGCGATAAGATCGTCGTAGCGCTTGACGAGGTTTTCGACGTGGACGATGTCTGTCATGAGGCGGCCCTTCCGT
>CAJKGV010000102.1:0-6738 GCA_905199455.1 Collinsella aerofaciens
TAGCGTCCCACGCCAGCTATTCTGTGCGACGTTGACGGTATTCCCGCGCTGATGGCGTACGGGCTGGAAAATATACCCCGTGCGCTGCTAAAATGTGAAGTTCGCGTCCATACGGCGGTGTGTGGGCGATAAGCACAAGAAAGGGTTGTCATGGCTTCTCAACATCCGGATATCGAGAAGGTTCTGTTCACGCAGGAGGATATCGACGGTATCGTCTCTCGCCTGGGCGAGGAGATTACTCGCGACTACGCGGGTAAGGATCTGGTGCTGATTGCGGTCCTGCGCGGCGCCGTGGTCTTTATGGGCGACCTGATGCGTAAGATCGAGCTGCCGACCAACATCGATTTCATGGCTGTTTCGAGCTATGGCGACGGTGTGAAGTCCTCGGGTATCGTGCGTATCATTAAGGACCTGGATATCGACATCCGCGGTCGCGACGTGCTGATCGTCGAGGACATTCTGGACTCGGGCCTGACGCTCAAGTATCTGATGAAGAACCTCGAGAGCCGCAAGCCCGCTTCTCTGGAGGTCGCCGCCTTCCTGTGGAAGGACGTTGAGGACCGCGTCTCGGCCATCACGCCCAAGTATGTTGGAACCCATTGCCCCGATGCCTTTGTGGTGGGCTACGGCCTCGACTATGCCGAGCGCTATCGTAACCTTCCGTATCTGGGCATTTTGAAACCGGAGGTTTATTCGTAAGATGCCCGACGACCGTAACGATAACAATTCCCAGACTCCCCGGGACCCAAAGATCCCGGGGATGCCCGGAGGCAAGAAGCCCACGCGTACGGGCTGGCTGTATTTTATTTTGGCTTGCGCGCTTCTGGGCTACGCCTTCTTTAACATGGGCTCCGGCTTTGCCAATTCCAGCAATACCGTTAAGCTCGCGACGAGCGAGATGGTGAGCGCCATCAAGCAGGATCGCGTCGAAGATCTGACCTATACGGTTCAAGACGGAAGCGTGACGGGTCATTACTGGAAGACGAAGAAGGACAAGGGCGATACGAGCGAGCTCAAGAGCTTCTCTTCGACCTATGTCGGCTCCGATTCGCTTGCCGAGCTCATGGCGGAGCACCCCGATACCAAGTACATCGTCAACACCAACGATCCCGATTTTTGGGGCGACTTGGCGATGAGTGTGCTTCCGACGATCGCCCTTATCGCCATCATGTTCTACTTTATGCGCCAGATGATGGGCGCCAACAACAGGAACATGCAGTTTGGCAAGACCAACGCCAAGACCAACGAGGCCACACGCCCCAAGGTCAAGTTTGAAGACGTTGCCGGCGTGGACGAGGCAGTCGAGGAGCTCGAGGAGATCCGTGACTTTTTGAGCGATCCGGATCGCTATCGCAAGCTGGGCGCCAAGATCCCGCGTGGCGTGTTGCTGGTTGGCCCTCCGGGCACCGGTAAAACGCTGCTGGCCAAGGCTGTTGCCGGCGAGGCGGGCGTGCCGTTCTTTAGCATCTCGGGTTCCGACTTTGTCGAGATGTTCGTAGGTGTCGGCGCCAGCCGTGTGCGTGACCTCTTTAAGGAGGCCAAGTCCCAGGCCCCGTCGATCCTCTTCATCGATGAGATCGACGCCGTGGGACGTCAGCGCGGAGCCGGCTTGGGCGGCGGTCACGACGAGCGCGAGCAGACGCTCAACCAGCTGTTGGTCGAGATGGACGGTTTTGAGGAGAGCGAGTCGGTCATCCTGATCGCTGCGACCAACCGTCCTGACATCCTGGATCCGGCATTGCTGCGTCCCGGCCGTTTTGACCGTCAGGTTACGGTCGACCGTCCGGATGTGAAGGGCCGCGAGCAGATCTTGCGCGTGCATGCCGAGAACAAGCCGATGGACGAGGACGTTAAGTTTGAGAAGCTCGCCCAGATGACCGTTGGCTTTACCGGTGCCGATCTGGCAAATCTGCTCAACGAGTCTGCGCTGCTGGCTGCTCGCCGCCATCGTTCCGTGATCTCGATGGACGAGGTCGAGGAGTCGATGGAGCGCGTGATTGCCGGACCGCAGCGCAAGGGTCGCGTGATGACCGAAGCCGAGCGCACTACGATTGCCTACCACGAGAGCGGCCATGCCCTGGTGGGCCACATCCTGGAGCACTCCGATCCGGTTCACAAGATTTCGATTGTCAGCCGCGGCCAGGCTCTGGGTTACACGCTGCAGCTTCCGCAGGAGGATCACTTCCTCAAGACCAAGAACGAGATGCTCGACGAGCTTGCCGTGTTCTTGGGCGGTCGCGTTGCCGAGGAGCTCATGTGCGACGACATCACGTCGGGCGCGAGCAACGACCTGGAGCGCGCGACCAAGATGGCGCGCGAGATGGTCACGCGCCTGGGTATGAGCGAGGAGCTGGGCACGCAAGTGTTTGGCGAGGCGCAGCATCAGGTGTTCCTTGGTCGCGATTACGCCGATCACCAGGATTACTCCGAGGAGACGGCACGCCGCATCGATATCGAGGTTCAGCGCATCATGCGCGAAGCCCATCGTCGTGCGGTCGAGATTTTGGATGCCCGTCGCGATCAGCTCGATCTGATGGCGAAGGTGCTGCTTGAGCGCGAGACCGTCGAAGGCGACGCCGTGAACGCCCTGCTCGACAACGAGTGGGATGCGTACCTTGAGCGCGAGGGCGATATCCTGGCGGCCAAGGAGGAGCGCAATGCCAAGGCGGCCGGCATGCCGACCAAGAAGCGCGCGCCTCGCATGAGCGAGGAGGAGCTGGCGGCTGATGCCGCGGCCTTTGCGCAGGCGGCCATGCAGGAGGATGCCGAAGCCGCATCCGATGATGCTGACGATGACCATGCCGTCGTCGATGCCGATGCCGACACCGACGCCGACAAATAGTCTTTGTGGCGAAAGCCTCTGCGGGGAAACCTGCGGGGGCTTTTTCTTTTGAGCGATATGGGGCCGTCTGTTGATTGGGGACAGACTTAAATGAGCGTTTTCACGCATTTAAGTCTGTCCCCAATCAACATTGCTGCGGCACTTTGCTCGGCTAAAGCGTACAATAGCGCCTATGTGAAAGGGGAACAGATGATCAACGAAACTATGTATGCTCGCGGTGCGGAAAGCTCCATCATCCGTGAGATTTTTAGCTATGGCCTTGAGCGCAAGGCGCAGATCGGTGCGGAAAACGTATTCGATTTTTCGCTGGGCAACCCGAGTGTTCCGGCGCCCGCTGCCGTGGCTGAGTCGATTAAGAAGGCCCTGGAGCTGCCGAGCGACCGGCTGCACGGCTACACGCCCGCACCGGGCCTGCCGCAATGTCGTGCCGCTGTGGCCGAATCGCTCAACCGCCGCTTTGGCACGAGCTATGAGGGCAAAGACGTCTTTATGACGGTGGGTGCCGCGGCTTCGCTCACCTGCACGCTCAACGCCGTTACGAACCCGGGCGACGAGGTTATTGTTATCGCCCCGTACTTTCCGGAGTATCGCGTTTGGATTGAGAAGGCCGGCTGTACGTGTGTTGAGGCGCTCGCCGATGAAGATACGTTCCAGCTGAGCGTGGACAACGTGCTCAAGGCGATCAGCGATAAGACGGCGGCCGTCATCATCGACTCTCCCAACAATCCGACCGGTGCCGTATATACATGCGACACGCTGACGCGACTGGCCAACGTTCTGCGCGAGGCCAACGCTCAGCGCGATCCCGAGAATCCGATTATGCTCATCTCGGATGAGCCGTACCGCGAAATCGTGTACGGTGCCGAGGTGCCTTGGGTGCCCTCGATTTACGAGCACACCATCGTGTGCTACTCGTATTCCAAGTCGCTGTCGCTGCCGGGTGAGCGCGTGGGGTGGATCTTGGTTCCCAACACCAATCCGCAGGCCGCCCGTCTGATGCCGGCTGTTGCGGGTGCTGCCCGTACGCTGGGTTTTGTATGCGCACCGGCACTCTTCCAGCGCGTAATTATCGACTGCATCGATGAGCCGAGTGACGTTGAGGCCTATGCACGCAACCGCACCGCGCTTACCGACGCACTAGCGGAGTATGGCTACACCTATGTTGAGCCGGATGGCGCGTTCTACCTATGGGTGAAAGCGTTGGAGCCCGATGCGAATGCGTTTTGCGAGCGCGCAAAGAAGTATGAGTTGCTTGCGGTTCCCTCGGACAGCTTTGGTATGCCGGGTTGGTTCCGCCTGGGCTATTGCGTGAGTTACGAAACGATTGTCAATTCGCTACCCGCTTGGAAACAGTTGGCGGACGAGTATCGTTAAAAGCAAAGCGATCTGCCTACAATGTTTTACGTGAAACGGGGTTTGGTGTTAAGCCGGACCCCGTTGTCATGGACGTTGTGTCTTTGGGATGGAGTGGTTTTACGACTATCGAAGGCTATGCGTACAATGAATATAAGCGACGGCCGTGCCAGATAAGGAGACCTGATGCCCTACCTGCTTTCTTGTGACATTCATACCCATACGATGTTCTCTGCGCATGCATATTCGACCATTGAGGAGAATGTGTACTGGGCGGCAGAGCGTGGTCTGCAGGTGCTCGGATCTGCCGACCATTTGAGCTCTATGGTTACGGCTTGCCCCAATGACCTGCGCAGTTACCAGTTCTTTATCAACCAGGATATCTGGCCGCGCATTTGGAGCGGCGTGCTGGTGCTGCGTGGTGCCGAGGCCGATATCGTTTCGCTGGACGGAAGCCTGTTTGGCGAGGACACTCCTGTCACGCTCGATATTGCCGGCGATTCGTACAGCCGTCAGCATTCGCTGTTCGATTTGGTTACGCGTAATTTGGATTATTTGGTTGCGAGCGTGCATAATTCGCAGATTGCTGAAGGCGCGACGCTGGCCCAGACGACCGAGATGTATATCAATGCCCTGGAGCACCCCAAGGTGTTCATGCTGGGTCACACGGGGCGTTCGGGCGTGCCGTTCGATATCGACGAGGTGCTGTTGGCAGCTAAGGCCAAGCACAAGATTATCGAGATCAACAACCATAGTCTTGAACACGGTGTCGACACTGAGCATTGGGCCGTATGCCGCAAGATCGCCGAGCGCTGCGCCGAGCTGGGCGTGGGCATTGGCGTGTCAACCGATGCCCACATTGGCATGGCCATTGGCAAGCTCGATCACGCGCGCAAGATGCTCGACGAGATTCACTTCCCGCTGGATTTGATCGTGACGCGCGACCGCGAGACGCTGCTGCGCGAGATGGCGGCAGCCGGCGTGTGCGATCTGCGCAATGGGATGTAGCGGAGTTTATAAACCAAGCGAAGGGGGCGGCCCAGACGGGTCGCCCCCTTTCTTGTCCCAAAAATCTACTGAGGTTGGTTAGCGGCGTTCGAGGACCGCTACGGTTTCGGTGTGGTCGGTGTGAGGGAACATGTCGACGGGCGTGATCTTGAGCAGGCGATAGCCTCCGTCGAGGAGCTGGTGCAGGTCGCGCTCTTGGGTCACGGGGTTGCAGCTGATATAGGTGATGCGGCGCGGCTTAAGTGCGCAGGCAGCTTCGAGGAACTCGGGCGTGGAGCCGGCGCGCGGCGGGTCGATGGAAAGAACGTCGACGCGTTCGTTGTTGTCGGCGGCATCCAGGATGTAGTCGGTGGCGTCGTCGGCCATAAACCAAGCGCTGCGGGTGAGGCCGTTGAGCTCGGCATTGCGACGTGCGTCGGCAATGCCCGCCGGGTTGCGCTCAACGCCGAGCAGCATAATGCCGATACCCTTGTTCTGGGCATCTTTAGCTGCGCAAAGACCGATGGTACCGCTGCCACAGTAGGCGTCCATGAGCACATCGCCCTGGTGCAAATCCATGCCGTCGATAGCGAGCTGATAGAGCAGCTCGGTCTGTTGCGGGTTGGTCTGATAAAACGCGGTGGGGGAGATATCGAATTCGCAACCGAGCAGCTGGTCGCGCATGCACTCGGCGCCATATACAATGCGGGTTTCCTCGCCGAGGATGGCGTTGCCGGGACGTCCGTTGATGTTTTGGGCGACGGTGACGATGTGCGGATTGAGCGCGGCGACAGCCTCAAAGAACTCCTGCGCATGCGGTAAGTCACGCTGGGCGGTCACGAGCGTAACCATGACCTGGTCGGTACGCCAACCGCAGCGGACGACGGCATAGCGGAGCAAGCCCAGATGCTTGTCCTCATTAAAGGCGGGAATATGCAGCCGCTCAGCTTCGCGTGCGATGCCGTTGAGAATCTGACGGGCGCCCGGTGCCTCGACGGGGCATTCGGGTACGGCAACGATCTTGTGCGTGCCGCGCTCAAAGAAACCGCAACGGACGGCGTCCTCCTTACCGGGAGCAAAGGGAGTGGCAGCCTTATGACGAAAGCCACGCGGCGCAGGATATTTGCCCGGGTCGCCCAGGGTGACTCCCATACCGCGAATGGGGTCGACGCTGATACCCTCGCGCTCGCAAAGAGCAGCAAAAAGCTCCTCCATGGCGGCCTGCTTGGCGGCGAGCTGCTTCTTATAAGGACGATTGAGCGCCGTACACCCACCGCAATCTTTCATGATGGAACAAGGAGACTTGGAATCAACGGTCTTGCGCGCAGACGGAGCCGGATTCTTATACGGGCGCTTGGAGCGAGTCTGAGAAGCCTTATCCTCGCTCCGACGAGAGCCGGGACGCTTGGCCTTAGCCCTGTTCTTGGTCGATTTGCTTTTTGCAGCTTTAGAAGACTTGGATTTCGAAGAAGATTTCTCCTCCTTCGACCCCTCAACCGCCTCCACCAAAGCACGACGAGCCCTACGCTCCGCACGAGATTCTGCCATCAATAACT
>CAJKGV010000103.1:0-6677 GCA_905199455.1 Collinsella aerofaciens
ATGGCCTCGCGCGCGGTGATGTCGCTCTTCTTGCCGTTGTAGCTGTAGCTTGCCACGGTCGAATCGAGCTGGTCCTCGGTGAGGGTCGCCGAGCCAACTCCCTTGCCGCCAAAACCACCGTTGCCGATAAAGAAACCGACCACAGCAGCGATCACGATAGCGACCACAAAGGCGGCAATCATCGTCTTCTTGTGCTTGGATGCATGGTCGTCCACGTCGGCGTCGTCGTCCTCGTCCTGCTCCTCGGGCATGAGGTTCTCGTCAGCGGCATCCGCGGCAATCTGAGCCTCCAGTCGGGCGTCCTCCTCCTCGGCCGTCGTGCCGGCGGCAATGTGCTCGGCAGACGTACCGGCGACCAGATCGATCTTCTCGTCCTCGTCACCGTCGGGGCCTTCGCCGCGCTCGATGATCTGGATGCCGTCGATCTCGTCCTTCTCGTCCTTCTTTTGAATCAGACCCATATCAGTTACTCCTTGTTAGGAAACATAGTCCTCAATAGAATACGCCCGACAGAGCGCCGGGCGTATTGATTCTTAGGTTATACGCAAACACTTAAGTACTATTTAGGCGTTTGCAGTGTGCATGCCTTAGGCCAGGTGAGCGATAACGGCATCGGCAAAGGCCTGCGTGCCCACAGCGCCCTCAACGGAGCCGGTCTGGGCACGACGCACGTCACCGGTAACCTGCTCGCCCTCGTCGAGCGTGGCAGACACGGCGACGCGAATGCGATTGGCAGCGTCGTTCTCGCCCAGGTGATCGAGCATCATAGCCGCAGAGAGAATCTCGGCCGTGGGGTTAGCGATATCCTGACCGGCGATATCGGGCGCGGAGCCGTGCGTAGCCTCAAAGATGGCGCAGTCGGCACCGATGTTGGAACCCGGAGCCATACCCAGGCCGCCCACCAGGCCGGCGCACAGGTCACTCACGATGTCGCCGTACAGGTTGGGCAGCACCAGGACATCGAAGTCGTTGGGGTTTTGGACCAGGCCCATGCAGGTAGCGTCGACGATCTTGTCGTTGAACTCGATATCGGGATAGTTGGCGGCCACCTCGCGCGCAACGCGCAGGAACAGGCCGTCGGTCGCCTTCATGATGTTGGCCTTGTGCACGGCCGTCACCTTTTTGCGGCCGCAGCGGCGGGCATACTCAAAGGCATACTCCACAATACGGCGGCTCTTGGCGATAGAGATGGGCTTGATCGAGATCGCGGAATCGGCGGCGAAGGTCTTTTGGCCCGAACGCTCGACGAGCTGCGAGAGCTCCTCGACCTCGGCAGCGCCCTCATCGAACTCGATGCCGGCGTAGAGGTCCTCGGTGTTCTCGCGCACGATGACCAGGTCGACGTCGCGGAAGCGCGAGCCGTCGCCCGGCTGCGACAGGCAAGGGCGCACGCAGGCATACAGGTCGAAGTGCTTTCGCAGGGCCACATTGACGCTGCGGAAACCCGTACCGACCGGCGTGGTGATGGGGCCCTTGATAGCAACCTTGGTCTCGGCGACCGCGTCGAGCACGTGCTGAGGCAGTGGCGTGCCAAACTCGTCCATGACGCCGGCACCGGCCTCTTGGACGTTCCAATTGATCTGGACACCGGTGGCCTCGACCACGCGGCGCATGGCCTGCGTAATCTCGGGACCGATACCGTCACCGGGGATCAGGACTACATCGTGCGCCATAATCTGTTACTCCTCGTCTTCGGCGTCGTCAGATTTTTTAACGCTAGCACGCTTCTTCTTTTTGGAGAGATCCAGGCCAAAACGTTTAACAAGCATTTCGCAAATCTCACTCGAACGGGCCTTGAGATAGCTGCCCTTGCCGTTCTCGGCGTCGAACTTAAGGCGCAGCGCGAGCTTCTCGGCGACCTCGGCGTCGATCTCGCCCTGGCCAAACTCGTACAGGCAACCGAGCATGTCGCGATACTCGAGGTCGCCGTGATAGCACTGGATGGCCTCGTCCAGGATGGGCCAAGCCTCGCGCGAACGCTCGACGCTCGTGGCACCCCACACGCACAGCAGGCGGAAGGCGGCATAGCGCAGCGTGGACGAAATCTCGTCGAACAGCGCGGTCTCGGCGCCCTCAAAGGCATCGCCCAGCTGCTCGGGGCAGGTGGTGGCGAGCGCCGCCAGGGCATCGAGAGCCTCCCAGCGGGTCTGAGCCTCGGGGCGGTCGAGCGCCTCGATCAGCGCGGGCACGCAGGGCACGACGCGCTGCGGATCGCGCTCGGCAAGCAGGTGCAGCACGCGGGCGGCAAACTGACGAATGCGGCGCGTGGGGCAGCCGAGCTCCTTGACCAGGCGGTCGACGGCGTTCTCGTTCTCCTCTGCCAGCTGAAGCTGTGCCAGCTCCTCGTCGGTGAGCTGTTCTTCCTTGTTTTCTGCCATAGTTACCTCTTCTTACTATTTCTTAGCGTGCTTGCCAGCACCCTTGCTGTCATCGGTGACCGAGATGAGCTGTCGGTCGGCCGCGCCATTGCGGCGTGCGCGGCGACGCTCCTCGGCATCGCCCGCGTCGGCGGCGGCGCGGTGAGCCTTGTTGACGTTAAAGACCTCGTCGTGCTTGCGCCACGGGCCGACGGACTCGCCAAAACTCATCTTAAGGCCGGCGATAAAGCCGCCGAGCCAGCCGATCGGCGCAAACTGCACCAGCGGGAACAGCGAAAACACCCAGGTTAGCAGGACGACTGCCGCCGCACCTGCAAAATTGGCGATCCAGTAGTCGCGCTTGGTGATGACGCGCTTTTCGCACGCCCACTGGCCGCATAAAAAGCCGATGTAGATCGCAAAGAGAAAGAGCACCAGCGCAAGCACCACGAACGTCCAGCTCATGGTCGCTACTCCTCGTGATGGTGGCCGCAGCAGCACTCGTGGCCGTCGTCATGGCCGTGGCCGCCGCAGCACTCGTGGTCCTCGCCGTGGTGGTGGCCGCAACCGCACTCGTGGTCGTCGCCGTGCTCGCCGCAACCGCAGCCGTCCTCGTGGGCACCATGCTCCTCGGGGCGATACTGCGACCAGTCCAGACCGGCGGCGATGGCGTCGGCCTCCTCCTTGTAGAGTACCGTGATGGCCTGGGTGCCCAGCTTGGCGCCGCCAATGGCGTCGAGCATATCGTAGAGCGTAAAGGCCACGTCGGCACCGGGCAGCGCGAGCTCGCGATCGTCGGCGTAAGCGAGCGCCAGGCGCAGGTCCTTAATGAAGTGCTCGACCATAAAGCCGGGCTTGTAGTCGCCGTCGAGCGCCTTGGACGCCAGGCTCTCCATGGCGCCGGACTTGCCGGTACCGCCCAGGATCATCTGGCGGGTCTTCTCCAGGTCAAGGCCGCTCAGCTCGGCAAATGCCATGGCGTCCGCCATGCCGACCATGCAGGCGCCCAGCGACACCTGATTGGCGAGCTTGGCAGCCTGGCCCTTGCCGGCGCCGTCGAAGCAGCAGATGTTGGCCGCAAAGGTGGCAAGGATGTCGCGGACCGGCGCGATGTCGTTCTCGGTAGCGCCCACGATAGCCGTGAGCGTGCCGGCGATAGCGCCCGACTCGCCGCCGGTGACGGGGCAGTCAAACGCCATGCGACCAGAAACCTGGGCGGCCTCGGCAATGTCACGGGCGAGCTCGGGCGAGCTCGTAGTGAGGTCGATCAAGACCGCGCCCGGCTTAGTGCACGCGAGCAGGCCGTCGCCCGCCAGGTAGAGTTCCTCGACCTCGGAAGGATAACCCACCATGGTAAAGACGACATCGGCGTTCGCCGCGGCATCGGCCGGCGTATCGGCCCAGACGGCACCGCGCTTGATAAGCGCGGCGGCCTTGGACTTAGTGCGGTTGTTGACCGTGACGGGATAGCCGGCATCCAGGATGTGGCCGGCAATGGGGGCACCCATGATTCCGGTGCCGATGAATGCGACGGAGAGCTTGTTTGCCATGAAACCTTTCCTTTTGGGTTGGGTGTTATTACCAGGTTGAATACTCGGTGCCAGCGTTGGGCTGTGAGTCGAGGGCGATTACGGACGCAGCGCTTGCCTACTGGCCGCGCACGCGGCGGGCGATGCGGTCGGAAAGCGACGCCTTGTCGGCGCGGTTCTTACCCCAAAACGCGCAGGCCACCATGCCGGGGCCCACGTGCGAGCCGATGGTAGGACCGACGGAGCTGCGAATGATCGTGACGTCGGCGCAACCCTCCTCCTTGCGGATGGCGGCTTCGAGCCAGTCGCCGTCCTTCTCGGCATCGGCCGTCATAATGGCGATGGGCATGGTGCGATCGGGCACATAGTTCTCGCGGAACGACTTGAGGATGGACTTGAGCGCCTTCTTGCGACCGCGGTTGACGCCGATCAGCGACAGCGAGCCGGCAAGGTCGTAGGAGAGCTCGGGCTTGACATCGAGCTTTGCCGTGAGCTGTGCCGCCGCGGGCGGAATACGGCCGCCGGCGGCCAGTGCGTCAAAGCTCTCGAGCGTAAAGTAGCCGTGGACATAGGTCTTTGCCTCGTTTGCCCAATCGACCAGCTGTTTGGCGGTCAGTCCCGCCGAACGCTGGCGCACGGCCTCGAGCGCCAAGAGCGCGCCGGTCGCGCAGGGCAGAGCATTGTCGACCACGTAGAGCTCAAAATCGGGATACTCGGCGCGCACGGCGTCCGCCGCCTGGCACGCGGAGTTGTAGCTCGACGACAGCGCCGAGGTAAAGCACAGGTAGACCGTGGGCGTGCCCTCTTTGGCGCACTCGGTAAAGAACTCGATATAGCGACCGAGCGACACGGCGGAGGTAGACACGCGAGCGCCGGCGCGCATGCGGTCGTAGAACTCCTTAGGGCTCATGCTCGACCAGATATCGTCCGTGCGCTCCTCGCCATCGATAATGAAGGGGAAACCCAGGATATCGACATCGAGGTTCGCGGCGACCTCGGGGCTAAAGTCGCAGCAGGTATCGACGACGATGCGGCAGCGGTCAGAATGGCCGGTAGATGCAGCCTTGTCCATCAAAGCGACTCCTTACGTAAAAAGGCGGCCACCCGCATGGGATGGCCGCCAACCGTTAACTCATGCAAGTTAACGTATTTTACTCGTCAAGTGTTTCGATACGGGGCTTGATGATGCCATATCCACCATTCTTACGGTGATACACCACATTGATGAGGCCAGTCGTCGCGTTCTCGAACACGTAGAAGTCGTGGCCCAGCAGATCGGTCTGCACCAGCGCCTGCTCCTCAGTCATCGGGGTGACATCGATGACCTTCTCGCGGACGAGCAGGTCGTCCTCCTCCTCGGGCAGCAGCAGGTCGGCCAGATCCTCGACGCGCTCGACCGGCGCGACATCCGCTGCGCTGGCACCGCCCTGGCGGTTGTCCACGACCTTGGTCTTGAACTTGCGCAGCTGGCGGGTGACCTTATCGGCGGAGAGGTCGATGGCGGCGTACATATCCGCACCGTGCTCGGCAACGCGAATCACCGAACCGCGGGCACGAACCGTAACCTCGACGATTGCCGGGTTGGGGTTCGAGGGGTTCTTCTCATAGCGAAGTACAACGTCGACCGTCATGGGCTCGATATCGAAAACCTTGAGCGCCTCGCCGATCTTCTCATCCACATGCGCACGCAGAGCATCGGTTACCGTCGTCTTGCGTCCAGAAACCTTGATATCCATACGTGGCTCCAATCTGCCTCGGGGACTTACTGTACTGGCTATGTACCCATTGCCGTGCATTTAATCACGCGGATTCCTAAAGACCCGAATAACGATTGCTTGATACCGCATACCGAAGTCTCGCACTTTTCTGTGGCAAAGTGCGCTATAGGAGGGGGCCGGCGGCTTTGTATTTGGTCCCGAAAATTGGCTTTGACCTGCTGGTTTTATGGGAACGAAAAAGCCGGGCTCCCCTGTTGAGAGAGCCCAGCGATGCGTGTTGAAACCGTGAAGAGGCGTCCCTCCTAGCGCATAGGAGATGCCACCCCTAGCAATAACTAGCTATTGAGCTTGTTAATGTCGGCGTCGGTGATAGTGCCCTCCTGGCTGGACGATTTATCCTCGGAAGATGCACCCTCGCTGCTCGAATCGGAGGATGCGGACTCGCTGGATCCGGTGTCGGTCGACTGCACGTCG
The DNA here is from genome assembly GCA_905199455.1 of Collinsella aerofaciens. Taxonomy (GTDB): domain Bacteria; phylum Actinomycetota; class Coriobacteriia; order Coriobacteriales; family Coriobacteriaceae; genus Collinsella; species Collinsella aerofaciens_AW. The sequence continues at coordinate 6,079 of CAJKGV010000103.1, forward strand.
GCGCCCGAGACCGTCTTGTTGGTGGGGTCATAGGGCATCGTGCCGTACCAAACGGAGTGGACCGCCTCGAGCGTGCCATCGACCGTGATACCGTCGAGGGCATCGCTCACGGCACGGCATAGCTCGTCGTTGGCCGCGAGGCCCGCGACGCCGATCGTCGAGGGCGTCTCGAGCGTGCCGACGTAAGAGACCTGGCTCATCAGGCGCGCAAGGTAGCCGCCGGCCGTGGAGTCGCAGATCACATAGTCGACCTCGCCGGACTCGAGCGCCTCAAAGCACTCGTTGATGTTGGAGTAGGTCTTTTGGTTGGCGGTGATGCTCTGCTTAGCAAGCGCCTCCTGCGAGGCCGAGGACATCTGGACACCCAGAGTAGACGTGTTAAGGGTATCGGTGGAAACGCTTAGCGACCCACCATCGCTGGTTTTACCGAACACGGAAGCGGCATCGTACAGGCAGGTGCCGAGCGAGCTAACGTCCCCGTCCGTGGAGTTGATCTCGCCGATAAAGATATCAGCCTTTTTGTCGCCGAGCGCGGAACCTGCCGAGGACGCATCGACAAAGGCGACCTTAAGGCCCATACGGCTTGCGAGGGCGCGGGC
>CAJKGV010000104.1:0-6645 GCA_905199455.1 Collinsella aerofaciens
GCCGTCGACCGGGATGAACTCGGCGGCTTGGCGGTTACCCAGGGTGATGGTGCCGGTCTTGTCGAGCATGAGGATGTCGACGTCGCCGGCGGCCTCGATGGCGCGGCCGGACATGGCCAGCACGTTGGCCTCGTTCAGACGGCTCATGCCAGCGATGCCGATGGCGGAAAGAAGGGCGCCGATGGTAGTAGGAGCCAGGCACACGAGCAGCGCCACGAGCGTGGTCACGGCCGTGGGGTTGTCCATGTCGTTAAGACCGACCGAGAAGCAGGAGTAACAATACAGGGCCAGCGTGACCAGGATAAAGACGATGGAGAGGGCCACCAGGAAGATCTCCAGAGCGATCTCGTTAGGGGTCTTCTTGCGCGCGGCACCCTCGACCATCGCGATCATCTTGTCCAGGAAGCTCTGGCCGGGCTCACTGGAGATCTTGACGATGATCCAGTCGGACAGCACCGTGGTACCGCCGGTAACGGCAGAGCGGTCGCCGCCGGCCTCGCGGACCACGGGGGCGGACTCGCCGGTGATGGCGGACTCGTCAACGGAAGCAGCGCCCTCGATGACGTCGCCGTCGCCGGGAATCTGCTCGCCGGCGCGTACGATCACCAGGTCGCCGCGCGTGAGCTCGGTGCCGGGAACGACGGTGAAGTGCTCCTTGTCCTCAACGGACTCGATGCGATGGGCCTCGACATCCTTCTTGGCCGCACGCAGGGAATCGGCCTGGGCCTTACCGCGGCCCTCGGCAAGCGCCTCGGCGAAGTTCGAGAACAGGTCGGTAAGCCACAGGATGACCGCGATGGTGACCACATAGTAGGTGGGCACACCCGCGTCCTGCACACCGAAAATGGAAGCGACGGCCAGGACGGAGGTCATGACGGCGGAAAGCCACACCAGGAACATGACCGGGTTTTGAATCTGGACGCGAGGATCCAGCTTGGCAAACGAGTCGCGGACCGCGCGGCCCATCATGTCTTTTTGCATAGTCATAAATCTGCGCCCTCCTTTACGCAATCATCTGGAAGAACTCGGCAACGGGGCCAAGCGCCAGGGCCGGGAAGAAGCTCAGGGCACCGATCAGCAGAACGATGAACACGAGCAGGAATACGAACATGCCGTTGGTGGTAGACAGGGTACCGGCGCTCTCGGCGACCTTGCCCTTCTTGGCCAGCGAGCCGGCGATAGCCAGCGTACCGATGATGGGCATGAAGCGGGCGAACAGCATCTCGAGGCCGAGCATGACGTTGATCCAGGGAATGTTGCAGTTCATGCCTGCAAACGCCGAGCCGTTGTTGCCGCCGCATGAGGTGAAGGCATACAGCGCCTCGGAGAAGCCGTGCGCGCCACCATTGTTGAGCTGGTCGGCAAGACCGGGCACCATGCAGGCGATGGCCGAGCACACCAGAATGGCAAACGGAGTTGCCAAGCACAGGACAACTGCCCAGCGCATCTCGCCCGGCTCGATCTTCTTGCCCAGGAACTCAGGCGTGCGTCCGACCATGAGGCCGGCGATGAACACTGTGAGGATGGCGAAGCCGATCATGCCGTACAGGCCGCAGCCCACGCCGCCGAAGACGACCTCGCCCAGAGCAATCTGGAGCATCTGGACAAAACCGCCCAGCGGGGTGTAGGAGTCGTGCATGGAGTTAACCGAGCCGTTGGAAGCAGCCGTCGTGAAAGCGGACCAGGTAGAAGAGGAGGCGATACCGAAACGGCTCTCCTTGCCCTCCATGTTGCCGCCGGCCTGGCCGTCGGTCATCTCGATATTGACCGCTCCGCCATCGGCCAGCTGCGGGGTGCCCGCATGCTCGTTGACGGCGATGATGCCGGTGAAGATCACCAGCAGGATGAACATGGCGGCAAAGATGGCCTTGCCCTGCTTGGTGTTCTTGACGCCGATACCGAAGGCGAAGCAACAGGCGGCCGGGATCAGCAGCAGGCTGGTCATCTCGATGATGTTGGTGAAGGCACTGGGGTTCTCATACGGATGGGCGGAGTTCACGCCGAAGAAGCCGCCGCCGTTGGTGCCGGACTGCTTGATGGCGACCTGAGGAGCCGCGGGACCCTGGGGCAGGAACTGCTCGGTGACCACGCGCGCGCCCTCGACAACCTTGCCGTCGACCTTGACCGTGTCGCCCTCGATCTGGGCGCCGTCGATGACGCTCCAGCCGCCGTCTGCATTAGGCTGAACAGCGACGGGCTCTACGAGCTCAGCCTTCTGAGCCGGCTGGAAGTTGGAGATGACGCCACCGGCAGCCAGGCAGATGCCGAACACGAGGTTCAGCGGGACGAGCACATACAGGACGGTGCGGGTGAGGTCGACCCAGAAGGAACCCAGACCCTGCTCCTTGACCTGACGGAAGCCGCGGATCAGCGCGAACATGACCGCGATACCGGTGCCAGCGGAAACGAAGTTCTGCACAGTGAGACCCATGAACTGCACAAGGTAGGACAGGGTGGTCTCACCGGAGTAGGACTGCCAGTTGGTGTTGGTTATGAAGGAAGCAGCCGTATTGAACGACAGGTCCCATGACACACCCGGCAGGTGCTGGGGATTGCCTGGCAAGAAGGACTGAAGCGCCTGGAGTGCCACAAGAGTCACGAGGCCGATTCCCGAAAAGACCAGCACGCTCGCCAGATAGCGCCTACACCCCATCTGTTCTGCCGCGTCGATGCGAAGCAGACGATAGACGCCACGCTCCACAGGAGCAATCACAGGCGACAGGAACGTATGCTCACCATCCATGATATGGGCCATGAACCGACCGAGCGGAACGGCCAGGACGACGAGTACGGCAAAGTACAAGATGTACTGAATCGCAGCGTCCATAGTTTACGAATCACTCCTCATCAGAATGTAGATGTAATAGATAAAGAGTCCAATGCAGACGACTCCGATGATGGGAATGAGGATGTCCATTTACCGCCCCTTTCACACGCGGTCCGATGTCTCGGACGCCTGCTCTCGCAGGCGCCTGGGGACAGTAAACGCTTCTAGGGATTAAAGAGGCGTGAGGGCCGGGGCTCACGTCCTTAAGATGCCGTAAAGATGCAGGTAGAAAGCACTATTGCGGCTGCAGTGCGCCTATACTCGACCTCGCGAGCATACAGTGGCGTCCTCACCGCGTATGCACGCATGGACAATGCTTCAGAAAGGCTACGCTATGCAGCGCAACGCATCGGACACTCGCGTCAATCCAGACCTCATCCTCAAGGCAATTGAGAAAGACGAGGTCGCCGATGACGCTCGAACCAGCCGGGGACACCTCAAGATTTTCTTTGGCTACGCTGCTGGCGCAGGCAAAACCTATGCGATGCTTCAAGCCGCCCACGCCGCCAAGCGGCGAGGTGTCGACGTCGTCGCGGGATACATCGAGCCGCACGAACGTCCGGCAACTGCCCATCTTGCACAAGGGCTTGAGAACGTGCCCTGTAAACTCATCGAGCACAACGGCATTGCGCTCAGCGAGTTCGATCTAGATGCGGCTATCGAACGCGCCCCTCAGCTCATCCTTGTCGACGAGCTCGCCCATACGAATGCGCCGGGGTCTCGCCACGACAAACGCTATCAAGACGTCGAGGAACTTCTACATGCGGGCATCGACGTCTATACGACCGTGAACGTTCAGCATATCGAGAGCCTAAACGACATGGTTGCATCCATCACCGGCGTTGTCGTGAGCGAACGAATCCCCGACCGTATCTTCGATGATGCCGACCAGGTCGAGCTCGTCGACATAGAGCCCGAAGACCTACTTGAGCGCCTTCGCGCCGGCCTCGTCTACCGTCCCGCACAAGCCGACCGAGCGCAACAGCATTTTTTTACCGTCGAGAACCTCACCGCACTCCGAGAAATCGCGCTGCGCCGCTGCGCCGATCGCACCGGCCACCTCACAGATGCCGCACGCGTGCTGGGAAACCGTGACTACTACACCAGGGAGCGTATCTTGGTCTGTGTCTCCCCGGCGCCGACCAATCCCCGCATCGTCCGTGCCGCCGCACGCATGGCGAAAGCGTTTCGCAGCGAGCTCGTCGCCCTGTTTGTAGAGAGCCCGCGCACGCAAGCCATGAGCGATGATGAGCGCGCCAAGCTTGCAGCCAATATCGCCCTAGCCGAGCAGCTCGGAGCACATATGGAAACCGTCTATGGCGACGACATCGCGTTTCAGATCTCCGAGTTCGCGCGCCTGTCGGGTATTTCGAAGATCGTCATGGGGCGCACGGGCGAGCGCAGCAGCGTCCGTCAGGCCCTCTTCGACCGCAAATCTCTCGTAGAACAGCTCATAACATTCGCCCCGAACCTCGACATTTACATCATTCCAGAACAGTCGACTCCGCCCTCCCGACCCAAAGGACGCCGCCATGCGCTCGCCCTGCAGCCGCCCAGCAGCCGAAACGTGCTTCGCACGCTGGCCCTCTCTCTTGCCGCCACGGCGATCGGCACGGCTTTCCGCCATCTGGGATTTGCCGATTCCAGCATCATATCCCTCTATATCCTCACGGCCCTGCTGACCGCCGTCACCACGACGGGGCGTATCTGCACGATCGTATCGAGCGTGCTCTCTGTAGTGCTTTACAACTTCTGCTTCGTCACGCCTCTGTTTTCGCTCGCCAGCTACGACCGAAGCTATCTGGTCACATTCGGCATCATGTTCGCTACCGCTATGGTCGCCGGCGAGTTAACTGCGCGCATCGCCGACAACGCCCGTACCTCCGCCGAGAACGCATTCAAAACGCGCGTACTCCTCGAAACGAACCAGCTCTTGCAGCAAGCCCATAGCGCGGAGGAGTGCGCCCGCGTCGCCATGAACCAACTCATCAAACTGCTAAAACTCGACGTGGTCTTCTACACCGCCGAACACGACACGCTCGGCAAGGCGCTCTATGAGTCCGCTGGCACCGAAAACCGATCCGCGTCGCTGCTCACCGACTACGAGCGCGCCGTTGCAACCTGGACCTACACCAACAACAAGCGCGCGGGCGCAAGCACGCGGACCCTGCCTGAGGCGCGCTGTCTCTACCTCGCGGTTCGCACCGGCGACAAGGTATTCGGTGTCATCGGCATCGCCCTGGAGAGGCGCGAGATCGAAGCCTTCGAGCATTCGATCGTCCTATCTATCGTAGGTGAATGCGCCTTGGCGCTCGAAAGCGACCGGGCGGCGCAAGAGCGCGAAGAGGCTGCGGTCTTAGCGAAAAACGAGCAGCTGCGCGCCAACCTTTTGCGCTCCATCGGCCACGATTTGAGGACGCCCCTCACGGCTATATCCGGATCTGCGGCAATCCTTCGGAAGAGAGACGAGAAGCTCAGTCTCGAACAACGCTGCGATCTTGCCGATGCCATCTACGACGACTCCCTCTGGCTTATCGATACCGTGGAGAACCTCCTCGCCATCACACGCGTCGAGGACGGCACCATTCGCCTCAACTTAACATCCGAGCTCATCGACGAGGTCATCGAGGCCGCCCTCAGCCATGTCGCCCAAGCATCGCATGGACGTACCGTCACCATCGACCACACTGACGACATCCTGCTGGTACGCATCGACGCCCATCTCATCATGCAGGTGCTTACGAATCTCATCATGAACGCCTTCAAATACACGCCCGAGGACTCGACTGTCACCATCAGCGCATGTCGCGAGGGTGCGTTCATCGTGGTGGACGTCGCAGACGATGGGCCGGGTGTGGCAGACTGCGACAAACCTCATATCTTTGAGCGCTTCTTCACCTCAAGCAATACGCGGCCCGTGGATTCGCGTCGAAGCATCGGCCTTGGGCTGTCGCTCTGCCGCTCCATCGTGGAGGCGCATGGCGGCGTCATCGAAGTTCGCGACAACCACCCCCATGGGGCCGTCTTCCGTTTTACCCTGCCCGCCGAGGAGATCGAGATTCATGAATAATGCCGCTAAGCCACGTATCCTCCTGGTCGAAGATGACCTGACCGTTCAAAACCTCGTTTCGACCGCGCTTGACCTCCACGGCTACGTCGTGAGCAAGGTTTGCAACGGCCAGGCCGCCATCATGGATGCGGTGTCGCACGGCCCCAGCCTCATCATGCTCGACCTCGGCCTTCCCGACATTGACGGTATCGAGGTCATCACGAAGATCCGAAGCTGGTCGGCAGTCCCCATTATCGTCATTTCGGCGCGCACCGAAGATTCCGACAAGATTGCAGCACTTGACGCAGGGGCAGACGACTACCTCACCAAGCCCTTTTCTGTGGATGAGTTGCTCGCGCGCGTCCGTGCGAATTTGAGGCGCTCCTCGATGGCGTCGAGCGAGTCGACAGAAGCGAGCACGTTTGACAACGGTCCGCTGCATATCGACTACGCCGCGGGATACGCGACAAAAGACGGACGCGAGCTCTCGCTCACCCCAACTGAGTACAAATTGCTCGTCCTTCTGGCGAAAAACGTCGACAAGGTGCTCACCCACACTTTCATCACCCACGAGATATGGGGCACGAGCTGGGACAGCGATCTGGCGAGCCTGCGCGTGTTCATGCGCACCCTGCGCAAGAAGATCGAGGCAGACCCCTCTCACCCCAAGATGATTCAGACGCACATGGGTGTCGGGTACCGCATGCAGCGTCTCTAGCCCACCCCACAAAAAGTTGCGGTGGAATACGGAGTAGATAAGGCCTTTGAC
>CAJKGV010000105.1:0-6629 GCA_905199455.1 Collinsella aerofaciens
AAGCCCACGTCACGCTTTGCTACAGTAAAGTTTGACCATGGTACCAGAAGAAATAGACCAGCTCGGTGAAAAATTCTACAAGTTGGGATGGAACGAGATTCGGCGCCCGCGACGCCAGCCCTATATAAGGCTCAAGACAATATAGAGTACGATGCCCGAGACGCAGCACCACAGCATCGATTTTGTCTTGACCGCCACGGCCACGACGCCGGCGGCCGCAATCCAGGGAACCAAGGCAGGCCAGAGTCCCGCGTCGAACGCGCCGGGGCTCACCAAGTCGTTGGCGACCAGCGCGGCAAAGGCAGCGGGCGGGATATAGCCCAGGGCCTCGGTAATGCGGGGCGACAGGGTCCGCCCGCGCAAGGCGAACGCCGGGGCAATGCGGAAAAATGCGATGGCCGCCCACGACGACAGCCACAGGACCAAAAACTCATTAACGGGCATCGCGAGCATCCCTTCCTTCGGCGAGAGCATCGCACACAAGCGCCGCGGCAACGCCGACGAGCACGCTTGCAGGCACGGCGATATTCGTCCACCCCAAGAACTTGCATATGGCGACGGACACTGCGGCCAAACCGGCAGCTACGACATTGCCGCGCGACAGTCGCTGCGAAAAGAGCAGGTAGATAAAAAGCGATGTGCAGACAAAGCCCGCAATAGCGGTGGGAACATCGACAACAGTGCCGACAACGGCGCCCATCGTGCACGAAACGCCCCATGTCGCGATGAGGATCGCGTTGAGCACAAAAGACTCGAGCGGACCCCAATCCTCCCCTTCAACCAACTTGGCAAGCGAGATGCCATATGCCTCCTCGGTAAGTGTCGCGGCAACAGCCAGCGTCTGACGCTTCGAGGCACCCGTCAGATGCGGCGCGATCGATGCCGAGTAAAGCGCAAAACGCGAGGAGATGGCGGCAACGCTCGCGATAATCGAAGGCGCCGGTACGCCCGCCAGCCAAAGATTGCAGATCATAAACTGACCGCTGCCCGTCACAAACGTGCTGCTCAGGGCAAAGACCATCCAGGGCTCCATTCCCGTCTGCCCCATGATCATTCCGCACGGCGCGCCTATTGCAACATAGGTAAGCATCACTGGCCAGACGGTTCTAACGATTTTGAGCACCATACGCTTCTCATCCTGACAAGGTCTCCGAACCGCATGTAGCGACACGGCAGAATCATCATCCGACAGCAACCGAGTTCACCTACAATTGCCACCGGATCGAAAGACACAACTTTTTAGGAAGTCATTATGACAGCTATCGATCGAGACCGGGCGCGCGCGGCCTTCAAAAGCTACACCGATGCCTACGACGCCACCAACCCACGCATCGCGCTCAAAATCGAGCATACGTACCACGTGGCCGAGGCGTGCGATGCCGTAGCGCGCGAGCAGGGCTGGTCGTCAGAAGATATTGACCTGGCATGGCTTTGCGGCCTGCTACACGATATGGGCCGCTTTGAGCAGCTGCGACGCTGGGACACCTTTAAGGACGCCGAGAGCATGAGCCATGCGGCGCTGGGCATCGAGGTCCTCTTTGGCGAGAATCCCGCCGATGCACCCGCCGTAACGAGCATCCGCGACTTTATCGATGACCCGGCAGAAGATGAGCTCATCCGAGCGAGCATTGCCTATCACAGCGATTTCCGCCTACCCGCGCGGCTCGACGTGCGCACGCGGAGCTTCTGCGATATCGTGCGCGATGGTGACAAGATCGACATTATGCGCACCATCGCCGACAGCACCGTCGACACTATCCTCAAGGTGGACGAGAAGACGTTTCTCGGCAGCCGTTTCTCGTCGCCGACACTTGCCGCCTTTGACGAGCACCGCTGCGTCGCACGCGATGAGCGCGATGAGCCCGCCGACTTCTTGGTGGGGCTTATCTGCTTTATGTTTGAGCTCGTCTATCCGGCAAGCCGTGCGCTGGCGCGCGAACAGGGTGATATCCACCGCCTGCTCGACGCGCCCTTTGGCATTACACAGCCCTTTACCGACCCCGCCACGCAGGCAACCTGGAGCCGCCTAAAGGACGAGATGCGCGACTGGCTGGCGCGCGCCTAGCGCTCAAGCTGGGCCAGCAGCTCCTCGACGACCTCGACGGCGTCCCCAACAACCTTGTACTGGGCAGCACCGAAAATGGGGGCATCCGGGTCCTCGTTGATGGCGATAATGCACTCCGCCCCACCGATGCCGGCAAGATGCTGGATGGCGCCCGAAACACCGATACTCACGAGAAGCTTGGGCGAAACCGATACGCCGGTCTGGCCAATCTGATGGTGATACTCCAACCAGCCGGCCTCCACGACAGGTCGCGTGCAACCAAGCTCGGCTCCCAGAGCCTCGGCGAGCCTTCGCATCAGGGGCAGATTCTTCTTGGAGCCAATGCCGCGGCCCACCACGACCAAGCGCTCGGCATCGGCGATCGAGGCCTGCTGCCTCCACTCCTCGGCGGGAATCGAGATCTCGACACGAGCCTTAGCATCATCCGCAAGCGATATCTGGGTGATCGTGCCGGAGCGGTCGTAGTCAAAGTCGGGCGCCTTAAAGATACCGGGGCGCACCGTTGCCATCTGGGGACGATGATTGGGGCAGACGATGGTGGCCATCAGGTTGCCGCCAAACGCCGGACGCGTCTGTTGCAGCAGTCCCGTCTCCGTATCCATCGAAAGTACGGTGCAGTCAGCCGTAAGGCCCGTCTGCAAGCGCACGGCAACGCCGGGTGCCAGTTCGCGGCCAAAAGCGGTCGCGCCGTATAAGATGGCCTCGGGTTTGCGTTCGGCTACCAAATCGCAGATCAAGCGGGCGTAGACCTCCGCATCGTTTTGGCGCAGGCGCTCGTCGCGACAGGCCAGGACCTCGTCCGCGCCGGCACAAACCAGATGCTCCAGGTCGCCGAGAGAACCCTCGGGACCCATACCGACCAGTGCCACCAGACGGCAACCGCGCACATCGGCAAGCTCGCGGCCCTTGCCCATAAGCTCATAGGCAACGGGAGTCACTGTATCGTGCTCGTCGGTCTGAGCGAATACCCAAATGTCTCGATACGCATCAAGGTCCACCGCACCAGCGGCCTCATCACGCTCGATCGAGATAGCGTTGACAGGGCAGGCGTCGACGCACCCACCGCATAGGATGCAGCCGTCGGTTACGTGGGCGCATCGGTTGGGTCGCTCGCCTTCCACTACGATGCCGCCCGAAGCACAGGCGCGAACGCAGCGACCGCAGCCGATACAGGCTTCGCTATCGATAATCAGTCCGCTCATCTACGCCATCCCCTCGATAATCTTGGCAAGCTTTGCCGCCTGCTCGGACGCCGTCCCCTCAACGGCCTCGCACGTTTGGTCACGGTCGGGCGCAAACGAGCGCACGACCTGTGTCGGCGACCCGGCAAGACCGCAACGCGCGGGGTCGGCGTTCACGTCGGCGGCACTGACCACGCGCACGTCCGCCTCCTCCGCCGCGCGAATACCGGCAATACTCGGCATACGCAACTGGCCAATCTCCTTGGCAGTCGTCATCGCGCACGGCATCTCAAGACACACCGTCTCCTCGCCGGCATCGCATCCGTGAACGAGCGCCAGCGAGCCACACGCCGTAAAGCCCGCGCTTTGCACGCAGCTCACGTCGGTCACGCAGGGAATCTCAAAGGCACCGGCAAGCTCGGGACCAATCTGGGCCGTATCGCCATCCACCGCCATCTTGCCGCAGATGAGCAGATCGAAGTCCTCGTCGAGCGCCTCGATGCCGCATTTGAGAGCATAGGTGGTCGCCAGGGTATCGGCACCCGCAAAGGCGCGATCGGTCAGCAACAGCGCGTCGTCGGCACCTCGAGCGATGCAGTCGCGCAGCAGCAACTCGGTCGCGGGGATGCCCATCGACACCACCGTTACGCGCACGTCCATGCCAAAGCCGATAAAGTCGTCTTTCAGCGCCAGCGCGCATTCCAAAGCGCTCGCATCAAAGGGATTAATGACCGCTTGCTTGCCATCGCGCACGATGGTATTGGTCTTGGGGTCCATCTTGACCTCGGTGCTGCCCGGCACGGCCTTGACGCACACCACCATATGGAAATCGCTCATCTTCACGCGCCCCCTTTCTGGACGAGCTCATCCAAGAGCTTCTCCGAAAACAGGTTGCCGCGACCCAGCTGCCCGTCGGGATCGAGCTGGAGCTTGAGCCGCGCCGACTCGACCATGGCCTCGTGACCGTACATCGTCTCTAAGAAGCCCGCCTTGATCTTGCCGACGCCGTGCTCGGCAGAAACGGCACCGCCCATGGCCGTGACCTCGGAAGCCCACTGGGCAAAGAGTTCTCCACCGCGACGGTAGTCTTGCGCATCGCGCGGCAAAATGTTCACATGCAGATGGTTGTTACCGATGTGCCCCCAGGCGGCAGATTCAAGCCCACTTTCGGCCAGCGTGCGCCGATAAAGGGCGATGACATCGCCCAAGCGTGCGTTGGGCACCGACATGTCAGAGCCCAGTTTGGTGATGGTGGGATCCGTGCGGCGACGCTCGTCGATGAGCATGTTGACGCTCTCGGGGACCGCATGGCGGAAGAACCGCTGGCACTCGCGATCGACCTCGGTGCGCGCGACCCATGTCGCATCGTCACTGCCGCCCGCAAGCTCCAGTACCCACCCCAAGTGATACAGCTCCTCAGTCGCCTGAACTTCGTTGTCGCAGTCGAGCTCCACGTAGACACAGACCTTGGCGTCTTTATCGAGCGCCGGCAGCGAGGCGAACGCGGTCGACTGCTCACGCTGACGACGCAGGATATCCAGGGCGCCCGCATCGAAATATTCGATGGCAGCCGCGTGGGACAGGACGGGGCGCACGGAATCGGTAAAGGACACGGCCTTGTCTTCGCTATCGAAAAAGCAGCTCACGCCCCAAACGACCGCAGGCGCCGACTGCAGGGCAATCTCGAGCTCGGTGATAACGCCGAGCGTGCCGCAAGCACCGATAAAGAGGTCGATGGCGTCCATTTCGTCCGCAACGAAATAGCCTGAGGCATTTTTTGTCTTAGGCATGGTGTAGTCAGGAAGATCGAGCTCGAGTGCACGGCCCGCTGCCGTCACGAGCGACAGGTGGCGGCCCTGGGCAAAAGCCTCGCCGCGCTGGAGCTCAAGCAAATCGCCATCAGCCAGCGCGACGTGGAGTCCCGTGATATGCGGGCGCATGGGGCCGTAAGCGTAGCTGCGGGCGCCGGAGGCGTTGCATGCCGCCATGCCGCCCAGACAGGCAGATGCCTCGGTGGGATCGGTGGGAAAGAACTGCTCGGGGGCCTCTTGGAACTCCTCGTAGGCCTCAAGCGATGCCTGGTCCCAACCAGCAGTCGGCAGCACCTTCTTGCTCAGCTGCTTGCGCAGCTCCGAGAGCACAACGCCCGGCTCCACGCGCAGCAGAAATTGGCCTTGTTCATCGCGGCGAAGGCCCAAGTAGCGATTCATACGGGAAGTATTGAGGATATGCCCGCCGTGGGGCACGGCACCGGCGGCAAGGCCGGTTCGGGCGCCCTGAACCGTTACCGGGACACGCTCGGCATGGAGCTTTTCCAAAATGGCACGGAGCTCGTCTTCCGTTGTCGGAAACGAGATGCTCGAGGCCTCGCCCGATGCGCGAGACTCATCGCGACCATACTCTTCGAACTCGTCGGTGAAGGGTTTGATGGTTGCAGACACGCGAACTCCCCCTTTAGCTAACTACAGTGTTTGCAGGGAGATGTTACCGCATCGTTTCGTCGACGTGTTCGAGACCGTCTCCATAATTGGCGATTTTTACGTTCGTGCAATTCGGCGAGCGGCTTGATTTCCTCGGCAGACGATGCTTTTGACACTTATGGCCCCGCCGTCGCCGGCCGCGCGATTGACGCTCGAAAAAAGTTGGAGTATTTTTTGCCGCCTTTTACCTGCGGAGACGCTAATCCGTCAAGCATTTGGTCAGAAATTGGTCAAGTAGCGGCTGATACGGTCGGCGTCGACAGCCAAAACCGATAGAAGTTTTGGCCCAGAAGCAGGGAGGTTCCCATGGCATATTACTGGCCCCAGTACGGCATCGCCATCGAAGTCGACGACGATCCCCATCTCCTACCTTTCGACGAAGAGGCATTCCCCGACACGACGGTCTACCACGTTACCACCGATGTGATCTGCGACCCCGAGTCGTTCTCGGCGCTCGCCCACCACATCGCGCATATCCACGACATCGAGCTCCCTCCCAACTTCGACGAGCTCGTCTACTCGCGCCGTCTGATGCTTCACATGCTCTTTGGAGCGGACCCGTCCACCTTTGCGCGCGTCTATACCACCAAGGATGCCGCATGAGCGCGAAGAGGCCACCCCACTTTGTAGGCCTGGGTCGTCGCAAGAAGCTCATCGTTGTCTGTTTGGCCATCGTCTGCGCCCTTGTCGCCGTAGGACTATACGCTTGGCAGTCGCAGCCCGTACCCGAGGCGGGCGCTTCGGTTACGACGGCCGAGGGCAAAACGCGTCAGGAAATCCAAGATGAGCTCGACGCTATCGTCCGCGACAACATGATGACGATTTCGGTCGCGCCGGTCGCTCAGCTGCAGGAGGACGGCAAGCTGCGCGTCAACGTGCAAAACGTCCAAGACAATAAATTTC
>CAJKGV010000106.1:0-6599 GCA_905199455.1 Collinsella aerofaciens
TGCGGATTCATGGCGGGTCTGGCAACGGGGTTGCTGTTCGATGGATGTTTCGACAGCTATATCAATCGATTCTGCGATTTTGGTTTTTCGAGAGGCAAGCCTTGGAAAACAGCGCCAGCTCGTCAAGAGGTGGCTGCGCCCATCGAGCCCCGCAGTGTGGATACCTCAAAAATCAAGGTAATCGTCACTAAGAACGGCAAGATTTACCACCGTTCTACGGGGTGCAAAAGCCTTCCTCAAAACGCCATTAAAACAAGCGTACCATTAGCGGCTGCACTCAAGCGAGGCAAGACGCCCTGCCCAACATGCTGCCCGCCAACAGTGTGCTCGATCTAGTTTTTTGGGTGTTTGATCCGTTTGGATGGAAGAACGAAGGGTAAGCCCTAAGGGATACAGATGCCGGCCCGGCCTGCAATTTCTTCCATTGATTTGTCCAGAGTCGCACAGCACGGAGGTGTTGTTTGATGTCTATTTTCGTTACCGGAGACGTTCACGGTGTTGCCGAGTATGGGGCGAGTCGCTTCTCGTCGCGCGTTTGGCCATTGGGTCGAACGCAGACGCGCGATGACGTTGTCATCGTTGCCGGCGACTTTGGCTTTATATGGAGCGGCTCGAACACCGACAAATACTGGCTCGACTGGTTTGAGTCCAAGCCCTGGACCACGTGTTTTGTCGACGGCAATCACGAGAACCATCATCTGCTGGCGGGGCTGCCAATGCGTGAGTGGAACGGGGGCCTCGTTCACGAGGTTCGCCCGCACGTGCTGCACCTGATGCGCGGCGAGGTGTTCGACATCACGGGGACCACGGTGCTCGCCATGGGTGGCGCCGCGAGCCATGACAAACAGTGGCGTCAGGAGGGAAAGACGTGGTGGCCCGAGGAGATGCCGAGTGAGCGCGAGATCAAACACTGTCGCGCCTCGCTCGATCGCGCGGGCTGGAAGGTCGACTATGTTGTGACGCACGAGGCGCCGGTCGATTTGGCTGACGAGCTGTGCATGGAGTGCAATCGCGAGTTCTACGACGATTCGCTGCAGGCCTTTTTGGGCGAGCTCGACGGGCGGCTCGACTACCGCACCTGGTTCTTTGGCCATTACCATGACGATGAATGGCGCGATGACAAGCATCGCCTTATCTACCAAGATATCGTGCCGATCGAAGCGCGATGTGCCGATGGGCAGGATGAGACGGCGAGTGACTATTTTGAGCAAGAGCGTTAGGAGGTCCCCATGATCTGGTTTACCAGCGATACCCACTTTGGGCACGAGAACATGCTGCGGCTCGCCGACAGGCCTTGGTCGACTGTTGGGCAGATGAACGACGCCATGGTCGCTAGCATTAATAGCAAGGTCGCTGCGGATGACGAGCTTTACATTTTGGGTGACTTCAGCTTTAAGATGACGGTCCAAGATGCCTACGAGCTGCGCAAAAGCATTGCATGCAAGCGCATCCATCTGCTGCCCGGCAACCACGATAAAGACTGGACGCAGCCTGCGGTGGCGGATGCTTTTATCGTCGAGCCGCCCATTTGCGTGCTCAAGATCGACCGTCAGAAAATCGTGCTGAGCCACTATCCCATGGTCGACTGGCAGGGTATGTCGCACGGCGGCTGGCATTTGCACGGGCATATCCACAGCTGTGGCGACGCGTATAACAAGTTCAACCTTCGGCAGGGGCTGCTGCGCTACGACGTGGGCGTGGACGCCAACGGCTACGCCCCGGTGAGCCTGGAGGAGCTCAAGTCGTGGTTTGCACAGGTAGACGAGCCGGTGTGTTGCGTTAAGTGGCCGTGGTGGGTCAACGCCACGGGCGACGAGCAGGTCGAGCGCGATCTCGAAACCTATAAGAGGGAAGTGGTGATCCGATGACGGTCTATGTGACGGGCGACGTCCATGGCGGCGCTGACATGCAAAAGCTGCGCGACTGGGAGCTTGGGGATAGCCTGACGAGTGACGACTATCTGATTGTCGCGGGCGACTTTGGCTTTCCCTGGGATTTTTCTGCCGAGGAGTGCGCCGATATCGCCTGGCTGGAGTCGCGCCCCTATACCGTGCTGTTCGTCGACGGCAACCACGAACGCTACGACCATTGGGCGGAGCGCCCCATGGAGCTGTGGCATGGTGGGTTGACGCAGCGCCTGTCGGATACCTCTCCCATACGACGCCTGACGCGCGGCGAGGTTTTTGAGCTCGACGGCTCAACGGTCTTTACCATGGGCGGCGCCACGAGCGTGGACAAGGAATACCGCATTCCGTATTCCAGCTGGTGGCCGCAGGAACTGCCGGACGAGCGCAACTTTGAGGAGGCACGGACAAAGCTCGACAGCGTGGGCTGGAAGGTCGACTACGTGATCACCCACACCTGCTCTACGCGCATGCTTTCGCCCACGCTCTATCCGGTGCCCGGCTGGAATTGCCCCGCCGTTGATCGGCTTACGGCGTTTTTCGATGAGCTGGAAGATCGCTTGGACTACAGGCGCTGGTATTACGGGCATTTTCATCGAGATGCCAACCCGGCCGAGCGCCATACCGTGCTCTACGACTGCATCGTTCGCCTGGGCGACGAACTCCAGCCCTGGGATGTTGCGTAGGGGTGGGGTGCCTGATTACTCAGCCGTTACGGTGATGTTCTCCCTGTGCTTGCGGATAACATCCCAGCTAAAATGCTCGACCAGCTGCTCGGCAGAGCGCGGCGTGGTGCCCGGCGCGATGCCCGTTTGCCCGGCGAGCCAGCCCAGCAGCGCTTCGGGCGTGCCAAAGCGGGCGCGGAGTTCGCCCAGGTCCAGATCGCGGTCTCGTTTGGAAAGGCGGCGGCCGTCCGGTGCCATGAGCAGCGGAATATGTGCGTAGTGCGGCGTGGGCAGTCCCAACAGGTGCTGCAGATAGATCTGGCGCGGCGTGGACCCCAGCAGGTCGCATCCGCGCACGACCTCGGTGACGCCCATGGCAGCGTCGTCGACCACCACGGCTAGCTGATAGGCAAACACGCCGTCGCTGCGGCGCACCAAAAAGTCGCCGCACTCGGTGGCGAGTGCTTCGCATTGGGCGCCGTACGTGCGATCCACAAATTCGATCACGTCGTCTGCGAGGTCGTCGACGGTGGGCACGCGCAGACGTGTGGCCGGGGCGCGCAGGGCGCTGCGGCGGGCCACCTCCTCGGCCGAAAGACTTCGGCAGGCGCCACGGTAGATGGGCGTGCCGTCGCTCGCGTGCGGTGCACTCGCGGCGTGGAGCTCGGCGCGCGTGCAAAAGCAGGGATAGGTGAGGCCGGCGTCTTTCAGCCGGCGCAAGGCGCTCTCGTACAGGTCCAGGCGGTCGTGCTGGTAGTAGGGGCCTTCGTCCCACTCCAGCCCCAGCCAGGCCAGGTCGTCAATCAATTGGGCGGCAAGTTCCGGGCGCTTGCAGCGATCGTCCAGGTCCTCAATGCGTAACACGATGCTGCCGTCCTGGCTGCGGGCCGAAAGCCATGCGCACAGGCAGCTGAACACGTTGCCCAGGTGCATACGGCCCGAGGGCGACGGGGCGAAGCGCCCCACGACGGGCGCGGGAGCGGCCGGCGTCGTTGGCGTGTCGGCGGCGGGTGTTGCTATGTTGCGTGCGTTGATGTCCATGCGGACGAGTATAGCGCGGGGCGCGGTGGGGGAGACGCTGCCGTGGCCTGCAAGTTGCTGAGGCCGCGCGTTGCGCGTGCCGGACCACCGGCTCGACAGCTCGATCGCCGCCCGCCAGCCCAACCTCTCAAACGACAGAAACCCCGGCAGCTCTTCGCAACTGCCGGGGTTTCCGCGGAAAAGGGGG
Organism: Collinsella aerofaciens; assembly: GCA_905199455.1. Taxonomy (GTDB): domain Bacteria; phylum Actinomycetota; class Coriobacteriia; order Coriobacteriales; family Coriobacteriaceae; genus Collinsella; species Collinsella aerofaciens_AW. Next base: position 3,798 of record CAJKGV010000106.1, read on the forward strand.
ACATGATCCTCAAACGAACGGCAAAGGGGCAAACCGTTCTCGCTCAACTGCTTTATGCCCCTCGCTCGCCGGCTTAATCGGCTCACGCCGTGCCCACACAAAGCCGCTACACCTGTGACGGAGCTGTGAAGTGGTATCTATTGCCGGGGCGGTGCCTGGCCAAAGAGTGTCCCCAGCGACTAGTCGTTTAAGAACGTCCCCAAAACGACTGCCCGCGGGCGTGACTTTTGTCCCGTTTTGACGCTCCGCTGACCTAGATGTTCGTCACATGAACCCGCAAACGTGGGACAATGACGCTACTGGTACCACAGACAAAGGATGTGCCTATGAACGCCCCCGTTGCCCAGCCCTGTCGGCAGCGCCGCCTGTTTGCGCGGTTCGCTTCCGTCTGCGCACTCGTCGCGCTTGCGTTGTTGCTGCTGCCTGCCGTCGCGCACGCCGACGGCTACTCCATGAGCCAAACCTACATCGGCGCCACGGTTGAGGCCGATGGTTCGCTGACCGTTGTCGAGGGACGCCAGTTCGATTTCGACGATGACATTAACGGCGTGTATTGGGATATCAATACAGGCTCTAACCAGCAAGGCGGCTCGGTGGTCGTCAATGTGCTGAGCGTCGAGGAAGACGACACTGCGTTTAACAAGGTCGACAGCGCAAACAAAGGCGACGACGGCGTTTACACGGTGGAACAGTCCGACGACGGCGTAAAGATTAAGGTGTTCAGCCCCCACGAGAGCGGCGACAGCGCAATCTACTACGTGAGTTATTCCATGACCGGTGCGGTTATGAACTGGGCTGATACCGCCGAGCTCTACTGGAAATTCGTCGGCGACGGCTGGTCGGCGAATTCCGATGACGTCGAGATGGAAGTGTACTTCGCAAATGCCGCTGCCGGGACGGCTGCCGTCAAGGGCGATAACTTCCGCGCATGGGGCCATGGTCCGCTGACGGGCGACGTGTCGCTCGATGAGGACGAGCCCATGGTCACCTATACCATTCCCTGCGTGCACCAGGGCGAATTCGCCGAGGCACGCATCGCCTTCCCTAGCGACTGGGTGCCGCAGCTTGCCGCTTCGGGCGAAGAGCGCATGTCAACGATCCTGAGCGAAGAGAAGGAATGGGCCGACGAAGCTAACGCCCGCCGTGAGCACGCGCGTGCGGTTGCCGGTGCGATCGCCGTGGCGTGTGTTGTCGTGGCGGTTGCCTATACCGGTGTAATCGTGATGCTCAAGCTGCGCAGGCCCAAGCCCAAGCCGCTCTTCCAGGACGAGTACTTCCGCGATGTGCCCTCCGCCGATCATCCCGCGGTGCTTGCAACTCTTATGAGCTGGAACGACGTGCCCGATCAGGCATATATCGCCACGCTGATGAAGCTGACCGACGACCGCGTGATCAAGCTGGAAGAAGCGACCGAGACCAAGAAGAAGGGTCTGCTCCGTCGCGAAAAAGAGGAGCAGACGTATCGCATCACAGTGACCGACGAGGCCTGGAAGGCTGCCAAGAAGGACGGCATCGATCGCGACGTGCTCAAGGTCTTCTTCGCTGGCGTTAAGCCCGATAAAGACGGCGTCCGTTCGCGCACGTTTAGCGAGCTGGAGGAGTATGCCAGCGAGCGTACTGAATCTGTTGGCGACAAGCTCGAGGACTATCAGAGCACGGTTAAGGGCAAGCTGGAGGAGTGCGAGTTTATCGCATCGGATGGCACTATCGCGATGGTGGCCGGCCTGGTTCTCGGCATCATCATTGTCTTTGGCATTTTGGGCTCTCTGTTCTATACCGACTTTGCGGACGCCAACGTCGGTGCCGCTATGATTTCGATCCCCGTCACGATCGTGGGCTTTGTCCTGAGCTGCACCTTCCGCCGCTACACGCCGGAGGGCGCCGAGGTGGCGGCTCGCTGCAAGGCGCTCAAGCATTGGCTCGAGGACTTTACGCGTCTGAAGGAGGCCGTCCCCAGCGACCTGATCTTGTGGAACAAGTTGCTGGTGATGGGCGTTGCCCTGGGCGTTTCGAAAGAAGTGCTGCGACAGCTGGCCGAAGCCGTGCCTGCGGACCTGCGCAACAGTGACGATTTCTACGACAACTACCCCTGCTACTGGTGGTATTACCATCACTACGGCAACGAGTCCCCGCTCGATTCGTTCAACGATGTGTACCACGAGACCATCCGCGAGCTGGCTTCGAGTTCCGATAGCTCGAGCGGCGGCAGCGGTGGCGGCTTTTCCGGTGGCGGCGGTGGCGGCGTCGGCGGAGGCGGCGGCGGAACGTTCTAGCGAGCGCTTGCTTTGGGGTGGATCTTTCTGGGCGGTTGCCAGGGAAGATTCATCCCATTTTTGTGCATCGAAACGGGTCAAACTTTCCGCTGAGGACCTTCGCGCAAGGGGCAGTGGACAAAAAATGCCAAATATGAGTACTGTTGCTGCGTTGGTCACATATGTTTGCACATAATAATGGGCTCCTAATGAGAGTACTTCTCGTTAGGAGCCCATTTTATTGAACATTTGGGGAGTTACGTCAGCTCGTGCAGCTGGTCGTCATGCCTATAAGCATCAAAAATGCCCTGAATCGCTGCCACTAAAAAGGTAACAGTACTCATATTTGATGTATTTTGACCACGGCTATCTACAAACCCCCTAGGCCACTCATTGGGGACAGACTTAAATGACCAGTCGTTGGGGATCAGTCATTGGGGACGTTCTTAAATGACTAGGTGTGGCTGCCTGGGCTAGGCTGTTAGATCGAGCTCATAGAGGAAGCTTTCGCGCGGCATGTCGTGGCGGCGCTCTTCGCGGTTGGCGCGGT
>CAJKGV010000107.1:0-6512 GCA_905199455.1 Collinsella aerofaciens
CCCAGGGTCTGGGAGATGCCCTGACGTCGATGCAGGCAATTGGCTATAAAGAGATCATTGATGCTTTCAATGGCGTGATGAGCATGGATGAGGCCCGCGAACTCATTAAGATGCGTTCGCGTCGTTATGCCAAGCGTCAGCTTTCGTGGTTTAAGCGCGATGACCGTATCGTGTGGTTTGATATGGATGAATGTACGATCGATGAGGTCGTTGAGGATATCCTGCATCGTATTGAGGCTGCCTAATGGCCCGTTTCCCCCTTGTTCCCACGGCACCCGAGCCCGAGCGTGCCATTTTAGTTGGTGTTGAGTGGCGCGACAATGCATGGCCGCTCGATCGTTCGCTTGATGAGCTGGAGCGTCTTGCCCACACGGCTGGTGCCCAGTGCGTGGCACGCTTGTCGCAGCGTTTGGTAAAGCCGTATCCAAAATCGTTTATCGGTTCCGGTAAGGTAGAGGAGCTTTGCGGCCTGGTGCATCGCATGGATGCCGATGTCGTTATTTTTGACGACGACCTGACCCCCTCGCAGCAATCCTATTTGGAGAAAGCCGTGGGCGAGCCGGTAAAGATTATCGATCGTACAGCACTGATCCTGGATATCTTTGGCCTACATGCTCAGACGCGTGAGGGACGCCTGCAGGTACAGCTGGCACAGCTTCAATATTTGTTGCCTCGCCTGCGTGGCATGTGGAGCCATCTCGCCAAGGAGCAGACGCGCGGCGGCATCGGCTCACGTTTTGGTCAGGGCGAAAGTCAGCTCGAGGTCGACCGTCGCCTCATTCGTAATAAGATCGCTGCGCTTCGTCGTGAGCTCAAGCAGGTTGAACAGCGTCGCGATGTTCAATCCAAGAACCGCATTGAGTCACCGGCGTTTCGCGTCGCGTTAGCCGGTTATACCAATGCCGGTAAATCGACGTTGCTCAATCGTCTGACCGGCTCTACGGTACTTTCGCAGGACAAGCTGTTTGCTACGCTCGACCCTACGACGCGTTCGTATCGCCTGCCCGGCGGTCGCGGCATGACGATTACCGATACCGTCGGCTTTATTCAAAAGCTGCCGCATGGTCTGGTCGATGCCTTTAAATCGACGCTGTCCGAGGTTTTGGGTGCCGATCTAATTCTCAAAGTCGTAGATGCGTCTGACGAGGACTATGAGCGGCAGCTGGAGGCTGTCGACCGCGTGCTTGATGAGATCGGCGCCGGAGAGCGTTTAACGCTGACCGTATTCAATAAAATCGATCTTCTCGATAGCGTCGATCGATTGAGTTTCCGTCGTCGCTATCCGGAGGCCGTTCTGTTCTCGGCCCAAACGGGCGAGGGGCTCGACGATCTCGTCGATCGCATTGCTCGCGAGGCAGCTGCCACCGATGTGTTGCTCTCCGCTGATATCCCGTATCGCGAGGGCGCTCTCATCACGCTGGTGCATGAGCAGGGAGCCCTTCTGCATGAGGATTATCTCGAGGACGGCGTTCGCATTGTGGCGAAGTTGCCGGCTCGTATTGCACCGCGGCTCGAGCGTTATCGCACCGAGTAGACGAGCTCCAAAATGCCCAGAATGATGGGCTGATGCAGCAGATAAAAGGGGAGAGCGTGACGTCCAAGGCTGGCGAGCGCCGGCAGGGGGTTGGCGTAGGTCCAGCTAGGGACGGTCTTATCGATACTCTGCGCTATGTGTGCGGCGAAGTATCCTGCAAGATACATAAAGATAAACGGGATGATGGGGTAGTAATCACCTGAGACAAACCCAGGGCTCGGAAATCCCAGCCACGCCAGGTAGGGGACAGGGTAGATCGTTTTGGGGATGCTCCAGGTGATGGCGAACAACACAAGGCATAGGGGCATGCCCCATCTTGCCGTTATCTTCTTAAGGACGGGATCGGTCAACGCCACGATGCCGGTGCATGCGGCCATGCAGTAGATGATGCCAAAATTAACCGAATCGTCGACTGAGACAAGTGTTGTTGCCAACCAGACAACGAGTGCTGCTAAGGCGTATTTAGCGGCACGATTGATATTGTTGCGCGAAAGGGTGCACATCCAACCCGCGATAAACAAAAATACCCAGCTGATGCTGGCGCGCCAGATGTCTTGAAAGACTGACTGGGTAAACCAGGGCATATCCCAGCCGTACAGGTAGGCGAGATCATAGCAAGCGTGAAAACCTGCCATAGAAATCATCGTAAACCCGCGGACGGTATCAAAGATGGTTATGCGTTTTTGCATTACGAGAACCGGCGCATCAAGCCGACGACTTTGCCCAGGATAACGGGATTCGTTGCATAGATAGGTTCCATGGTGTCGTTCTCGGGCTGCAGGCGTACGCGTCCCTGCTCCTTGTAGAACGTCTTGACGGTCGCTGAACCATCAATCATGGCCACGACAATTTCGCCGTTCATGGCACTCTTTTGTTCACGGACGATGATGTAATCGCCATTGAAGATGCCGACATTGATCATTGAGCTCCCATGTACCTCAAGGATAAAGGAACCCTGATCGGTGGCGATTTCGGTCGGGATAGTAAAAGTGTCTTCGATATTCTGCTCGGCCAGAATGGGGATCCCAGCCGCGACGCGACCAACGAGCGGTAGCGAGACCGTCCCGCGAGGTGCGGTGGGCTCGTCAGATTTAGAAATTGAGACAGAGGAACCGTCTTCGTTAAAGAGTTCCAGGGCACGCGGTTTGGTGGCATCGCGCTTGAGTAGCCCGCGCGCCTCCAGGGCAGAGAGATGAGCGTGCACGGTGCTGGGGGAGGAAAGGCCCACGGCAGAAGCCATCTCGCGCACGCTGGGCGGATAACCCTTCTCCTGCTGATATTCCTTGATGAAGTCGTAAATTTGCTGCTGACGCTTGGTAATTTTGCGAGCCATCAGGGCATCCTCTCTACCCATGTCAAACAAATGTTCGAATTTTGCTTGACAGGAACAACTGTTCGAAGATAATAATAACCGAACATTCGTTCTCGCGCTAGACATTTTTGTCCGCGCGGCTTGATAAAACTGTTCTCAGCAAAACACGCGAGAGGAGAACATGATGAACGCAACGAATATGGTCCAGGGAAACCTCGCCCTTAAGCTCGAGACGCCTGCCGCGCCCGCTTTTACTGTTGTCAAGGGTGGCCGTTCCGGTTATCAACCTTTGCCCGTAAAGTCTGCTCGTACTCAGTATGCTGTTGCCGCGCCGACTCCCGCTGCCCTGAAGGTCTCGACGATTGTTGCCGTCGCCGTTGCGCTCACGCTCTTTTTTGTCCTCGCTACGTCGGTCTTCAGCGCTCGTCATGCCGCGTATGCCGAGTCCGCTTCCAACGTTACCTACGAGACCATTCGCGTTCAGCCTGGTGATTCTCTTTGGTCGCTTGCCGAGGAATATCCAATCGAAGGCCTTTCCACGCAAGAGACTTCCGACATGATCCGTAACGTCAATCATCTGGAGCATGGTTCGCTCGCCGCCGGTGCGCATCTTAAGGTTCCTGCTCGTTCGTAATCATTATCGCGCTGCGCATGGTACCCTTGTTATCGTTTAAGAGGAGGTTCCATGCGCTGTCCCAAATGCGGCAAGGCACATACCCGCGTCGTTGATTCCCGTATGCAGGAGTCAAATAACACCATTAAGCGCCGTCGCGAATGTTGCTCGTGTAACTACCGCTTTACAACGTTCGAGCGATGTGAAGACCCAATCGAGGTCATTAAGTCGGACGGAACTAAGCAGCGGTTCGATCGCAATAAGCTGCTCGTCGGCTTGATGCGCGCCACCATCAAGCGTGATATCGACACTAAGAAGCTCAATGAGATTATCGACGACATCGAGGTCGAGCTGCGTTCACGCACGCTGACGGCCGTCACGTCCCATGAGTTGGGTGACATGGTGCTCAAGCGCTTGGCCAAGATCGACAAGGTGGCGTACATCCGTTTTGCCTCGGTCTACCGTGATTTCAAAGACGTCGATGAGTTTCTGCAAGAGCTCGACAAGCTAAGGTGATTCCATGTCCAACATTACCGTCAACATAAAGCGTCTCGACCCCACCGTTGAGCTTCCCAAATACGCCCATCCCACCGATGCTGGCTTGGATTTGCGCTCCAACGGGGACTGCGTCCTGAAGCCCTTCGAACGCCGTCTGGTCTCTACGGGGCTGGCCATCGCCCTGCCCGATGGCTACGCCGGCTTCGTCCAGCCCCGCAGCGGCTTGGCCATCAAGCAGGGCCTGTCTATAGTCAACACGCCGGGCCTCATCGACGCTCACTACCGAGGAGAACTCAAGGTTATCCTCATCAACCTGGATCCCTCCAATAACATTACAATCAATAAAGGCGACCGCATAGCCCAACTCGTCATCCAAGAAGTCCCCACGGTCAATCTCATAGAAGTAGAAGAACTAGACGAAACCGACCGAGGCAAAGGAGGCTTCGGCTCCAGCGGCATCGCCTAGGGCGCCCGTATCCCTCCCGCCCGGGGCTTACCTATATCATTCCATGCTCAAACATTCTCGCGTCGCTTCGCTCGCTGCGAAACTGCGCGTGGAACGATATAGGTAAGCCCCGGGCGGGCGGCTACTCGCTTGAAACAATATTTACTTTTCTAGTAAGTCGATGCGATGAAGGGACGCCTCCTTTGTCGCATCGACTTACTGTATTTATATTTTCTGGTTCCCCTTTGCAGATTCTACTGGTGGGGAATCTGGTATAGCCGCTGGTACGTTAACGCAGCTTACCTGCGGGAGGCCCCTATATATCGTCCCGCGCGCAGTTTCGCAGCGAAGCGAGAATGTTTGAGCACGGGATGATATATAGGGGCCTCCCGCAGGTAAGCGGACATAAAGACGCTAGCGGATATGCGCTGGCTTGCCGCCCCAGTAGAAGCGGCAGAAGGCTCTTTTGCGCTTTTGGGGTTTGCCTACGAGCTCCATGGTTGCGATGGCTATGTCTTCGGCTGCGTGGGGGCGGCGTAGTACTTCGCCGTTGATGAGTAGGGCTTTGAGTGATTCGGGATGGTCGTGCAGGTGGCGCAGGGTTACGATGAGCTCTCGTGCCGTGGTGACGTGCATGCTGGCGCCCATGCCGGTGAGCATCGTGGTGTTGGCCTTTTCCTGGCCGTATGATTTGCCCAGCAGGATCATCGGCAGATGTGCGCATAGGCACTCGGTGACGGTGAGTCCGCCCGATTTGAGAATTGCCAGGTCGCAGCCGTGCATAAGGGCCGCCATATCGTCGACATAGTCAAGAACCGTGACATTTTCGAGCTTCATGGCATCGAAGAGTGTCTTGAGGCGGGCGGCGTATTCCTTATCCTTGCCCGGCAAAAAGACAAAGTGCATGTCTTCGAAACTGCGTAGGAAGGGGAGGGTGCGGTCCATCTCCGCGCGAAAGCGAACGTACGGTTGAGGCAAGCTGGCACCGGCCATTACCAGCACGACGGTCTTGTCGGTGGGGAGGTTGAACTTAGCTAGCTCTTCTTCGCGATCGTAATCCGTGTCGAATCCGGCGCGAATAGGAATGCCGGTAATGCGAATCTTTGTCTCGAGCACCTTGCGCGGACGCAGCGTTTCGGCCATAAATTCGTTGGCAACACAGAATAGATCGGTGTCCTTGTGGGGCCACCAGCCCTCGACTTCGTAGTCGGTCGGCACACAGATGACCGGATAATCGATACCCGTAATTACGCGGGCACCCACGGCAACATTGGCTGCTGTGATGTGCGTTGCGACCACGGCTATGGGCCTACGGCTACGAATATATTCGTTGAAGGCGGGGAACATGATTCGCGACCATGCCGTGCCTCCACCCCAGAGAAGATGTCCCGTAAGCGTATATCGCCAGGTCAGGTCGTAGATGGGGCGCGTGGCTCCCGTAAAAGATGCCGCGGTCTTATTGCCGTCGAATCTAATGCGTCCAAAATCAAGGATATCGAGGACTTCAATCTCAACATCCTCGGGGATGCCGCTGGTGCCGCGAATGAGGTCGAACGCCTGCGCAATTGCATTTGCGGCGGCCTTGTGGCCCGAGCCGACCGAGGCGTGCACGATGGTCACGAGAGGTTTTAGCTGAGCCAAGAGCGTGGTTTGCTCCGATTGGGGAGTGCTGTGCGTGAGCAGGGGAGCGTCGTCGCTCGTCTGCGCCTGATCCATCGATAACTCCCCTTCGACGTTGTAACTCGGATTTATCATTGTAGTGCATGAGTGTCATGTTCACGTAAATTTGGGTATGAGCGCAAAGAACGCCAATCTTTCGACAGGAGGTCTTTTCATGACTACCCATCAGCCGATCGATGTTGCGATTATCGGTGGCGGCCCCGCGGGCTATGCTGCCGCCATTTACGCTGCTCGTGCCAACCTAACGACGACCGTGATTGAACAGGGCATGTCGGGAGGGCAGATCGCCACAACCAATGAGGTCGAGAACTATCCGGGTATTCCGCTCTTGAGTGGCGCCGAACTCGGCGAGCGTTTTCAGCAGCATGCAGAGGGCCTGGGAGCACAGGTTGCATGGAGCATGGTTACGGGTATCGATTACGATGCCGAT
>CAJKGV010000108.1:0-6402 GCA_905199455.1 Collinsella aerofaciens
GAAAGACGAGAGATAAATATGAGAGATAACTGAGCAGCAAAGAGACAAGCAATCATGGTATTATCTCAATACCGATTGTTCTACCAGCAAAAACATGTTTATATGAAACAGATGGCAGACATCTTATCTTTTATCTCTCACTCATCTCTAATATGAGAGATAACAGATAGATGAGAGATAATTACGAGAGATAACTGAGAGACGAAGGAAATCCATTCGCGGCATTCTTCGCAGAACCAAGCGAAAGGACGTGCAGATGAACGAAAACGAACTGACCGGTCTGCTCGAGTCTTTAAGGCGCATGGGCTCGGACGATCTTAACGTCGAGGTCAAGGAGAGCGCCACGACGCTTTCCCGCGACGTGTGGGAAACGGTGAGCGCATTCGCGAACACTGCCGGCGGAATCATCGTGCTCGGAGTGAGTGAGCGCGCAGGTTTTGTCCCGGTTGAGAACTTCGAGACCGAGAAAGTGCTCAACCAGTTTGTGTCAGGCATGGGTGATGCGGGCGGTCGAGGAAAGCTGGCCAATCCGCCCAAATACACGATCGAGCGAGTGGAGCTTCAGGGCGTCATCGTTCTCGTCATTACGATTGAGGAGCTCGATCCGTCGAGCAAGCCCTGCTATGTCATAGAGCGGGGCGCCCAGGGCGGCAGCTACAAGCGCATCGATGACAAAGATGTCCCGCTTTCGTCGACCGAGGTGCTCGCATTGGCGTCATACGGTCGGGCGACTCCGAGCGATCGCGACGCGGTGGCGGGCGCGGACGCGGACGATCTCGACGAGACGCTGGTCGACCGTACGATAGATCGGGCTTTCTCGTTGACGCCCCGGGCGATGCGCGGCGCGCCGGACAAACAAACGAAGCTGGAGCGCCTAAATTTCCTTGATTCCCAGGGCAATGTCACCAAGGCTGGACTCCTAGTTGCGGGCACCTACCCTCAGCAGTTTTATCCCAAGCTCTTTATCGACATGGCTGTCTATGCGGGGACCCGGAAAGGCACGGCGGGGTCGCTGAGGTTCATGGACCGCACAATCTGTGAGGGAACGTTGGGCGAGATGATCTCGGATGCTGTCGCGGCCGTCGCCAAGAATTTGCGGCGAACCTCGACCGTCCAAGGCGTCTCGCGTGTCGACTCGCTGGAGATTCCCGAGGAGGTTCTGCGCGAGGCAATCGCCAACGCCGTAATCCATCGAGAATACGGGGATCGGTTCTGTGGACAATCGATTGCCGTCGACGTCTTTGACGATCGTGTCGAGGTGACGAATCCTGGCGGCCTTTACGGGGGAAAGACTCGCGAGAACTTGTTTGACGGCAGCTCCCGATGCCGTAACGCGACGCTTGTGAAGCTCATGTCGATTGTTCCGCTGCCGGATGGCGCAGGTTCGCCGGCTGAGGGCAATGGCTCGCGCATCCCGATGATGATCGATGCCATGCGCGCGCATGGTCTGGCCGAGCCCCTGTTCTGCCCGGGGTTCGATCGGTTCAAGGTCGTACTTTACCGTTCAAAGATCGAGCCGGTCGATCATGGCGGGGGCTTAATTGTGACGGCACTCAAACACTACGGCGAGCTGGGGACGCGTGAGCTGGCAGAACGCACGGGGCTTACAATTTCCCAGGTTAGGTCGCGCGTCAACGCGCTCATTGCTCAAGGCGAGCTTGAGCCCACGGCGCCGTCGACAAGCCGCAACCGCAAATATCGACTGTCAGAGCGCGTGGAATAAATGCGTTAGTGGACGAGGCGACTCAATAATCGACCCTCGATTGGCGCCCACTAAGGTAAAGCGGTTGTTGCCCAGTCGACGGTGATGCTAAAGACTCGGCTTACGCCGGCATGGCCCCGAACCCGTCCATCAAAAACAGCCTAAGAACCAGTTTGATGACATATCCCGGTTTGACTTCTGCCGCGTCAAAGACGTGGCGCTCGGCGAGCTCGCTGCAGTATGCATAGATGTCGCGAATAAGGTCCGCGCCCGAAAGCGTAAACATGTAGCCTGCGTCCGAAAGCGCATTGGGCGCGGCGGGCAACTTGGCCATGTGGCAGAACGTTTGCAGGTCGGGCGCCATAACATTCTGGTAGTCGAGGTGGCCGCTGGCATCCTGTTCGGCAAGCTCCAATTGGCGCACAAAATCCAGCGCCGCCGCTAACACAAAGCTCGGCGTAGGCGCATTGACGTCCTGAGTGGTCGCCACAAGCCTGCCCGCCGCCTGCGTGACAAGCCAAGCGACCTCGCGCTGGCAACGCACGGCCTTGCGCGTAACCGGCTTGATGGACGAAGAAGAAACGCTTCCCTTAGGCGGATTCGAAACAGCCACAAGAACCTCCCATGAACGACCCGGCCCAACAAGCCCGGATGAAACACGTGCTACATCAGTATACAGGGGAGTGGGGTAGCGGGGTACAAGCGCGCCAGCGGCAAACCGAGAGCATCAGCGATGTGCCGATCGCGGAATGAGATCTCGTAATAATTGACTCTCGGCCATATTATTGAGGGGCATGACTCGCGTTCGTATGGTTGTAGGTGCTGGCGATGAACGACATTGACCTTGCTGTTCCGTTGATGGATGGACCAAGCTATGACCGCGCCTGCAGTCTCGTGCTTTCCGAATACGTTGAGGCATGGGAGTGGTTTCTGGGTGAGGAACAGCGCGGCGGCGTTTGGACCAGCCTTCCGCACCACACCAAGGAAGATAGCCCTCAGTATCAGTATCGTTTGAGAATTGGCTCGGACTTCTTTCCCGTAACGCGGGATTCAGGGATCTTCTGGCCGGGCCAGGATCGGGTGAAGCAAGATCCCAATAAGATCTTTGCGCTTTCGGTCCATAACTCTAAAAAGAGCTTCTACACCGATGTGCCTCCGCTCTATTTGGACGATGGTACGTGGGTCATTAAGTACTCGGTTCAAGCGCCGGGTACCGTTGGTTTTCGAGACCAGAATTACAACCGTAAAATGCTCAACTGCATGGAATGTGGCGTTCCAGTCGGAGTCATATTTGCAACCGAGGTGGGCTACAAGGTGCTCGGCCTTGCGTTTGTTGAACGGTTCGAGCCCGAAAACGGATGGTTTGTTCTGCACGGTCCTGTTCATAAAGGCGGGCCGGACCCTCGTTTTGCACCCGACATGAGTTATCTGAAGCACATGCCCGTCGATATTGAGTTTGCCGGACAGGGTGCGACCGACGACGAAAAGGTCCGCTATGCGTTAAGGCGCGAGCGATTGGGGCAGCAATGGTTCCGCAAGCAGCTCGTTGCCGCCTATGACGGCCGTTGCGCGGTGTCGGACTGCGGCGTCAGCGAAGCTCTGGAGGCTGCACATATCGAGAATTACTCGGGACCCAAATCGCAGGTTGCCAGCAATGGCATTCTGCTTCGGCGCGATCTTCATTCCCTATTTGATGCTCACCTGATTTCGTTTGAGCCTGTTTGCGGCGAATATCGGCTGTGCGGATCGTACCTGCTGGATAAGACCGACTACGCTTCCTTTGCGGGTGCGACGCTAAGGCAGCCGAATGAGCGTCAGTGGCGACCCAATACGGTGTTTCTTGAGGCCCATCGCATCGAGTTCGATCGCTCGGAAAAGAAGCGTGAAAAGGCGGGGCTTCTGCCGTATTAGCGTATTTGGCTTTGGCATTCTTTGACGATCGTGTTGTTTGATCGGATCGCGTGGCGATGCAATCTCGCGCACGCCCGCCGGTGCATGCTCTTCCTGTTTTGTATAGCGAGAGGGGAGCGTGTATGAGCTGGCGAGGCGATATTGCGATGGGGAAGTACGGAAAACTGCCGTGTGCCCTTATAGACAACAATGTGTTTCCGAGCGTAGAGGTTGATTGCGGGTCGTTTGTCGTCACCTGCCCTCGCTGCGGCTCGCAAATACCGTGTCTCGACATTCGGTTCATCGATGCGCGCGACAGACTCAGCGACGAAGTGAGAAAACAGACAGGCGTTCATATGCCGGTGTATCCGGAGAAATGCCCTGTTTGTGGCCTCGATATCGTGTATGACGCCGGCGACGAGGGATAGGTGATGCGGAGGAGCTGGCTGTGAGTGTCTTTTGCCTCTACAAATAAATCCCCTCACCGAGTTGCTTGTGGAACTCGGCGTGATGGTCGCGTGCCCAGGTAAAGAGCGCCTGGTCAAAGTCGGTGCGCGTGGCCGGGATGCCAAAGACGCCGGCAACTTCGACGCGCACAAACTCCAGTGCCGGCAGCTTGTTGATGGCAGTGAGGGCAAACGGGGACGAGGGCTCCTCGAACAGATAGCGGCTGCCTTGCAGCGCGTCGCAACTGGTGCACGTGTTGCCGAGCGACGGGGCTTTGGAGGCTCGCGCGCCTACGGGCTTGTAGCCGCAGCGCTTATGAAGGTAGTCGCGGATCTCGCCCGGCACGCAGCCAAGAGCGGGCACGATGGCGAGTGCGTTGGCGTTGGCCGTGTCGATGGCAATGTGCCCGGATTCGTTGGGCGCGTGCGCGATGGCGACGCTCTCGTCGTTATCGGTTCGATAGGGAATGCCGAAGGCCGCGACCGAGGTCTCTTTGTGACACTTCCAGCACTCGCGCTTGCCCAGTACTAGATATATATACGGCGCTGAGGGGTCGGATCGGTCAACACCGGGCAGCCACTCGGCAAAGGGCTCGGGGTTGACGCCGCTGGGTACATACCAGACCTTCTTGGTCCGGTCCCATTTGGCGCCCAGCGCCTTGGCTTCTTCTTTGTGCGAAAAGGGGACATCGAGCTCGGTGCGCATGGCGGCTCCTTGGTGCTGCAGGTGCAAGTGGCCCAAGGATACCGCAGGGCGCAGACATCGCGGCGTTTTGCTGAGAAGTTGCGGTGCGGACTGATTGGTTATGCCGATGGATAGATCGGCAAGTAGATGGTCGGCTTTTGGCTAGTTGGGCGGTTGGAACTGCCGGCGGATTTGGCGACATAAAACAAAACAGCCCAGAGGACATAGCCTCTGAGCTGCGAACATTTGGTGGGCGTTAGAAGATTTGAACTTCTGACCTCTTCCGTGTCAGGGAAGCGCTCTCCCCCTGAGCTAAACGCCCGATCAAGGGTGCGCAAGCGCGCAAGGGATAATATAACGGAGCCTGAACTCGGTGGCAAGAACATTTTTAAAAATCGCTTACATTGTGGAATTCGGGGGCTTTGCCATATCCATTTCAAAAGAGCCTGCTGCCGCGATTTGGCTGTCGCATAATGCAAGGCCATTGCGGTATCGAGCTATGGAAAGACGCCTGCGGAATTGTCCTACCGATAAGCGGACAAGCCTCCAGCTGGTGACTTCGCCGTGGTAAGGTAAGCCGAATTGCTTCCAGACTGTTTCGGGGGAGTGGAATGAGCAAAGAGTGTGTCGAGCAGGTCGAAGGCGCAGGGGCTTCGGTGCCGATGGCCGATATATCGAACATTGATGTGCCCGAGGGCACCGACGAGCTCAGCCGCAACACCCGTCGCGCCTGGCGCGAGCGCCTTAACGATGCGTCGTCGCGCAAGATGATCACGGGCGTCTTGGCTACGCTGGTGGGCGGTTCGTTTTGGGGCTTCTCGGGCACCAGCGCGAGCTTTCTGTTCGATACCTACCACGTCGACACCTTGTGGCTTATGAGCGTGCGTCAGATTCTCGCCGGTCTACTCTTTATGGCCGTGGTTGTTACGCGCGACCGCGAGCGCCTGGTTAAGCTCTGGACCACACCCGCCGATCGCAAGCAGCTGCTGCTCTTTACCGCCTTTGGCCTGCTGTTCAACCAGTTTTGCTATCTTTCGGCCGTGCGCCTGACGAACGCCGGAACCGCGACGGTGCTCCAGTGCCTGCAGCTCGTTATCATCATGGGCTACGCCTGCGTGACCGATCGCCGCATGCCGCGTACTCGCGAAGTCATCGGCATTGGCCTGGCTCTGGGTGGAACCTTTTTAATTGCCACCGGCGGCGACCCTACCAGCCTGAATATTTCGCCGCTTGGCCTGGCAGCAGGTCTTATGTGTGCGGTCAGCGCCGCGTGTATGGCGGTGATTCCCGCCAAGATCCTGCCCGAATACGGCAGCCCCATCGTCACGGGTTCGGCAATGCTCACGGCGGGCGTGATCTCGTGCGTCTTCGTGCAGCCCTGGGCGCATATGCCGGCGCTCGACGCTGCCGGCGTCGAGGCGCTCGCGGTGTTCGTGGTTATCGGCTCGTTTTTTGCTTACATGCTCTATATGCAGGGCGTTAAGGACATCGGCTCGGTACGTGCGAGCCTCATCGGAACTGTGGAGCCGGTTTCGGCGACCATCACCAGCGCCGTTATGCTGGGTACGGTGTTTTTGCCGACCGACCTTATCGGCTTTGCCATGATCATCGTGATGATGTTCCTTACGGTGTAGTTGACGCCGCCGCCAAGACGGAAAAGGTGTTGTGCCGCATTTTCG